>NZ_JAXOJX010000004.1:0-175884 GCF_034427735.1 Azohydromonas lata | reverse complement strand
CCGGCACGCGCGCCGCGCTGCGGTTGCTGCCCGCGGGCCCGCCGCCGCAGGAGGACGACCTGGACACCGCCCGCCAGGCCCTGGAGTTGGCCGCCGCGCAGGCCCGCCGCGCGGCCGACGTGCTGGCGCGGCTGCGCCGCCTGGTCGAGCGCCCAAGCGCCGAGGCCATCTTGCAGCCCGTGCACTTGGAGGCCACCGCCGCCGCGCTGCTGTCGCTGCTGGCGCCGGAGCTGCGGCGCCGCGGCGTGCACGCGCAATTGAGCGGACAGGCCCCCGCCGCGTGGGCCGACCCCGTGGCACTGGAGCAGATCGTCCTGAACCTGCTCACCAACGCGCTGCAGGCGCTGGAGGCCGCACCGCCCGCCGTGCCTGCGCGCATCGAGCTGCAGGTCCAGGCCGACGCCGCCGCGGCGCGGGCCCGCCTGGTGGTGCGGGACAATGGCCCCGGCATCGCGGCGCAGGCGCTGCCGCGCCTCTTCGAGCCCTTCTTCACCACGCGCCAGGACGGCTTGGGCCTGGGACTGCCGCTGTGCGAGTCGCTTGCGCAGGCCATGGGCGGCAGCCTGGCCGCGCGCAACGCCGCGCCGCAGGGGGCCGAATTCGTCCTCGACCTGCCGCTGGCCCCTGCTTCCCGCACCGCCTCGCCACCATCGCCCCCATGAACCCTGTTTCTCCGCTCATCCACCTGGTCGACGACGACGAGGCCGTGCGCACCGGCCTGGCGCTGCTCCTGGGCACCGTTGGGCTGCGCGTGGCGCACTGGCCGGACCCGCAGCTTTTCCTCGACGGCTTCGACCGCGAATCCGTCGGCGTCATCGTCCTGGACGTGCGCATGCCCCGGCTGTCGGGCCTGACCGTGCTGCAACTGCTGCGCGAGCAGGGCGCCGACCAGCCCGTGGTCATGCTCACCGGCCACGGCACGGTGGACATGTGCCGCCGCGCCTTCAAGGCCGGCGCCACGGAGTTCCTGGAAAAGCCCGTGGACGACGATGCGCTGCTGGAAGCCGTGCTCAACGGCGTGCGCAGCCACGTGCAGGGCCGCGAGCGCGACGCCGTTGGTCGCGAGGCCCGCGAGCGCTTCGCGCAGCTCTCGGCGCGCGAGCGCGAGGTGCTGGCCCTGGTGGTGGCCGGGCTCACCAGCAAGGAGATTGCGCGCGCGCTGGGCCTGTCCGCGCGCACGGTGGAGACGCACAGGGCCCACCTGGGCGACAAGCTCCAGGTGCAGACGCTGGCGCAGCTCATACGCGGCTACGCCGCGCTGGTGGAGGCCGGCGAGCCGGGCGGCGGCGGGCGCGCCGGCACTGCGTAGATCTACGCAGCGACCGCGCGAAACGCGCGGATGGCCGCCGTGGCGGCCGGTGCGAAGAATGGCCGGCATGGCAGGCGACGCGCCGCGCCCCCTGCAACCGCCACCCTCCGCCCCGCACCACACGCCATGAGCACTTCCGTCCGATTCCCTCCCGCCACCGTCGCCGCTCGCGCCGCCTGCGTTGTTTTTGCAGCCGCCGCGCTGGCCGGCGCCGCGGGCCTGGCGACTGCGCAGTCCGCGCCACCCGCGGCCGCCGTGCGCACCGAGCGCACCCTGTCCAGCGAGCTGGCCGGCCAGCTCGCCGTGGCGGCCGTCGCCGCCTGCCAAGCCAACGGCCACGCCGTGGCCGCCACCGTGGTGGACCGTGCCGGCGGCGTGCGCGCCGTGCTGCGCGCCGACGCCGCGGGCCCCCACACGCTGGAAGCCAGCCGCCTCAAGGCCTACACCAGCGCCTCGGCCAGGAATGCCACGCTGGCCATGATGGAGAGCGCGCAAAAGAACCCCGGTGCCGCCAACCTCGTGAACATTCCCGGCTTCCTGCTCCTGGGCGGCGGCGTACCGGTCAAGGCCGGCAACGAGGTCATAGGCGCGGTGGGCGTGGGCGGCGCGCCCGGCGGCCACCTCGACGAGCAGTGCGCCCTGGCCGCCATCGAAAAGGTCAAGGCGCAACTGCAGTAACGCAGCCCGCACCCCCGTGCCGGCGGACGGCGCGGGCCGCCGCACCGCCTGCGGCCCGCGCGGTCTGAAGAGGCCCGCTCAGGCCTGTTCGTCGTGCTTGCGTTCGCGCTCGCGCCTGGCCGTCTTGTGCGCGTACATCGCCTTGTCCGCGTGTTGCAGCAGCACGTCGGCGTCGGTGCCGTCCTCCGGGAACACGGCGATGCCGGTGCTGGCGCGCATGGCCACGCTGCGGCCCTCCAGTTGCAGCGGCGCGGCCAGCGTGGCGTGAATGCCGGTCACGACCGCGTGGGCGTGTTCGGCCGTCTGAATGTCCGGCAGCAGCAGCAGGAATTCGTCCCCGCCCAAGCGCGCCACCGTGTCGGTCTGGCGGCGGTTGTGCCGCAGGCGCCGGGCAAACTCCTGCAGGAAGCAGTCGCCGGCCGCATGCCCCAGGCTGTCGTTGATCTGCTTGAACCCGTCAACGTCCACGAACACCAGCGCCAGGCGCTGCTGGCGCCTGCGGCAGCCGTGCAGCGCCTCGGCCAGCAGTTCCTTCAACAGCCGCCGGTTGGGCAGCCCCGTCAAGTCATCGTGGAGCGCGAAATGCCGGGTTTGCGCCTTGAGCCGCATGCGCTCCATGGCGGTCGCCAGTTGGGCCGTCATGAAGCGAAGGAAATCCCGCTCCTTCTCATCCTGCACAACCCCGGGCACGCGCCTCAATACCAGCAGGCCCACGGGCCCGCTGAGCGTGGTGAGCTCCATGGCGTGGCAATGCTCGTCGGCTTGCGGGGCGGCGGGATCAAGCGCCATCCCCGCCTGGTACACCACCTCGTAATGGCCGCCCACGGGGCCGCAGGCGGCTGCGGCCAAGCCGGACAGCGGCATGAGCCGGGCCAGAATGTCGTGGATCTTCTGCAGCAGCTCGGCCAGGTTGCCGGCGTCGTGAACGGCTTCGGAGATGGCGTAGGTCATGGCCTGGATCTGCTCGGCATGCCGGATGCGGGTCACGTCACGGGCCACGCCTATGCGCAACTGGTGGTCCGGCAGCCAGCGGGCCGACCACATGACGTGCACGTACCGGCCGTCCTTGTGGATGTACCGGTTCTCGAAACCGACGCAGTGCAACCCGGCCATGACCCGCCGGGCTTCCTCCAGCGTGCGTGGCCTGTCCTCCGGGACGACGTGGCCGATCATCTCGTTGCCCACCAATTCCGCCGGCGAATATCCGAAAACGGCTTCGCAGGCGGCATTGGCATAGGCAATCTTCCCCGCGGCATTCACCACCACCACGACATCCAGCAGGTGCTCAACCAGGTTGGGCAAGATGTCGTGAATTCTGGGTTCCATGCGCTCAAACTGCAGAAGGGGCGCCGCCTCGTCCGCGAATCAAAATCGCGATCAGACGTCTGAATGTCGGGCCGCAGCACTGTAATGGGTACCGATCGCGCGCCCGCTGCGAAACCATGGCTGGACTGTGAACTCTTCAGATCAAGCCTATATCCAATGTCAAATTATAATTTGCGTTGAAATTGAAATTATTGCAACGAAATACACTTACTTTTCAAAGGGCTAATTCTATATATCTGTCTTGCTGTTGTGACTCAGGCTTTTCACTGGGGAAATTTGATTTGTTTTCGGATATTGGATTTTGTTAGCATGGAATAACGACTCCGTTTTGGGATGGGAAGGGATCAGGCCATGCGACACCATTGGATGGTCGGGGCTGCGCTCGCGGCTCTTTCTTTGTTCTGCCATGCGCAGCAGTATGAGATCCACGATCTCGGCAAGGCCGGCGGTATCGGCAGCATTGCTTTGGACGTCAACAAGAAATTGATGGCCGTCGGCATCACCGGCTGGGACGCCGACGGCTTGTGGCGCCCCGGCCTGTTTTCCCCCTATCACGCTGCTGCGGCGATTGAGACACCGGGGCCGGGCACCGCGACGGGCATCAACAAAAAGGGCGAAGTGGTCGGCGACTACAGCACGTTCGCCGGTGGTTTCGGCTTCATCTGGAAAAACAACCGGCTCGCCACCATGCCCTCCAACGGCTGGCGGGGAATATCGCCCGCCGCCATCAACGACCAGTCGGAAATCGTCGGCGGCGGTGTCCTGTGCTGCAGCGGCAACGCCTCGCACGCCTGGAAATACAGCAACGGCAAATTGACCGATCTGGGCACCTGGGGCGGCGTCTCGGCCTTTGCCGTCGCCATCAACAAGCAGGGCGATATTGCCGGCAACCGCATCAAATACACCGTGGACGGCGTGCAGGTGGAAGAAGGAATTCGAATCATCGACGGCCAGGCGCGGGCCCTGAAAGGCGCGCTGCCCGGCTCCAGCGTTCATTTGTCCAGCATGAACGACAGGGGCGATGCCGCCGGTTATATGTATCCCTCGCCGGGCAGCAATACCACCGCCTTCGCATTCGTCAACGGCAAGTCGAAAATCATAGGCAGCGGCCAATACGGTTCGGCCCAATCCATCAACAACAAGGGGCAGGTGGTCGGCGCGCTGCAGAACCCGGAATCATTCGACGCTTATGCATTCCTTTGGAAAGAGGGCACGCTGACCAATTTGAATGAATTGCCGGAAGTGCGCGCCGCCGGCTGGATTCATTTGCAGCGCGCCGCGGCCATCAGCGATGAGGGCGTGATCGTCGGCCTGGGATTCAACGCCCAAAACCAGGGCCACGCCTTCATGCTCGTGCCGCGCAAGAACTCTGGGGATCGCGTGGACCGGTGAATCGAGGCGCCGGGTCGTTCAGCCGCGACCGGGCCGCCATCAACGTGTCGCCACGCGCCTTGACTTTCCGGAAATAGATCGGCGGGTGTATTGGCGTGCGGCTGCCGGGCGCGGCTTGGCCGCGCGCACGGGCTGCTTCAAGGCATGGTGGCGGGTTCGCCGACGGGTGCAGGCGCCACAGGCCGCCGCGCCGGCCGCCGGCGCAAGCACAATGTGTTGAAGTTTTTCAACACCTCACCCCGGGCTTCACGATGGCCGACGACCCCCAGGACAAGCCCGCGCGCAAGCCGCGTCGCATCAACAAGGCTGCAAGCACGGTGCTTCCCGTGGGCTTGAGCCGCCAGGCCAGTGCGCCGCGCGTGGAAGCCTGGGGACTGGTGGTGGGCCTGCGCCGGCCGGTGCAGGCGCCGGTGCTGCTCAGCCGCGCGCAGTCCACCGCACTGGCCAAGGCGCTGGTGCAGTCGCTGTACCCGGACGCCGCGCAGCGCGCCGCGCTGGCGCGGGCCGGCCACGTGCTGGCCCTGGCCGACGGGTTGATGAGCGCCGACACCTTCATGACCGACGTGGACGTGCAGTCCGAGCTGCACGAGATCGCGGCCTACCTTGGGCGGGTGCTGCCGCCGCCGCCCAGCGAGGGCGAGGAGCGCACGCCGTGGCTGACGCTGACGGACTGCTTCCACGTCTCGGACAAGTCCGACGACATGGCCGCCTTCGCCACTGGGCTGTACGACGAGGCGCACGCGCTGGTGCTGTGCCTGCCCCTGTTCCGCGCCCATTTCGAGCACCAGGGCCCCGACTCCGACCCCTTCAACGGCCCGTTCGCCGACGCCGCCCACCCGCCGCGCAGCCAAAGGCTGGACGCGGCGCTGGCGCGCGCGCTGGGCGTGGCCGAGGCCGACATCCGCACGGTATCGCTGGCGACACTGCGCACCGTGGGTGTGCTGGAGGCCGAAGAGACCGACGCGCAGGCCCCGGAGCTGGAATTCGGCTGCCCGGGCTGGGAGGGCGAGCTCTTCGCGCTGGCGCAGCGCGACAAGCACGAGCTCGACGCCTGTGCCAGCGGCGAGGAGCTGGCGCGGGCGCTGCAGGTCATGCGGGCCCAAGCGGCCGACGAGCAGGCCACGCAGTTCGGCTGGCGCCGCCACGTGAGCGTGGCGGTGCGCGCCGACGGCAAGGTGCTGCTGGGCTTTGCGACGGTGGACGAGATGGGCCAGGCCGTGCGCGAGGCCCTGGACGGCCGGGAGGTCTCCGGCGAGCGGCTGGCCCTGCGCTGGCAGCGCTGGCTCATGGACCACTACATCCCGCTGCTGCAGGAGGTGTTCGACGTGCGCGACCGCGCCCTGTCCTTCAGCGCGCCGGCCGCCGCCTCGGCGCGCCGGGGTGGCGCCGCACCCGGCGGCGTGCAGGACGCGCCCCCGGCGCTGGAGGCCGTGTTCGTCGAACGCAGCCCCCTGGTGCAGGGCGACGAGGCCAGCGGCGTGCGCGCCCAGGCCTGGCGCTGCCTGGCGCTGGCCGGCGATGCCCCGGACAAGCCCTCGGCCAGCCAGGCCCTGCGCGGCAACGCCTTCCTGCTGTGCGTGGTGCTGGTCGTCCTGGACCGTGACGACCAGCCGGTGCAGCAGTGGAACTTCTTCCACACCACGCCCTTTGCGGCCGACACGCTCAAGGACAGCGCCGAGCACCATGCCAAGCAAAGGCAACTGCCGCTGCAGTGGCGCTGGAGCCTGCTGCACGTGGGCGACGAGGCCTTGCGCCTGTCGGTGCTGGAGGCGCAGGAGCTGCACGTCAACGCGCCGGACACGCCGCGTCCGGCTTGGCACCGGCGCGACCACTGAGGGCCGGCGCCGCGCCGTAAGCCGCGGCCTCAGCCGCGCCGCTGCAGCCTGTGCGCGAGGAAGAAGCGCAGCATCGCCGCGGTGGCGTCCGGCCCCTGCGCGTCGGTGTAGGAGCCTTCGCGGCGCCCGCCCGCCCAGGCATGGCCAGCGCCGTGCACGCTCCAGTGCTCGGCCATGGGGTGGCCGGCGGCATTGCGCCAGGTGCGCCGCGTGTAGCGGCGCCCGCCGCGGCTGCTGCCGTGCTCCACCTCGGCGGCGCGGGTGGTGATGGCGCAGGCGGCCACGGCCTGCTCGCCGTTGACGGGGTGGACGATGGCGTCACTGTCGCCATGGAACACGATGGTGGGCGGTGCCGCGGCCTCGCCCGCGGCGGCCGGCTGGCCCTGGCCCTGCATCGCGGCCAGCGCCCCGGGCAGGTCGCGGGCCACGCCCACGGGCAACCCGGAATGCACGCCCACCGCGGCAAACACGTCGGGGTAGGCCGCGCCCAACACGGCGGCCATCGCGCCGCCGGCCGACAGCCCGGCCACGTACACGCGCTCGGGGTCCAGGCCGTGCCGGCTGACCACCGCCTGCACCATGCCCGCCAGCAGCGCGGCCTCGCCACGGCCGCGCGCCTGGTGGCTGTGCTTGAACCAGTTCCAGCAGCGCTGCGGGTTCATCTGCGCCGACTGCGCCGGGTAGAGCACGAAAAAGCCCTGCTCACGCGCCGCTTCGTTCATGCCGGTGCCGGCAGCGAAATCGTCCGGATGCTGCGTGCAGCCGTGCAGCATCACCACCAGCGGCAAGCCGCTGCCGTGCCGCTCGGGGGGGACAAAGAGCTTGAAGGCGCGCGTGCCGCCCGCCTCCGTGTGGCTGCCGTGCACGAAGCGGCCCTCGCCGGGGCCGTAGGGCTCGGCGTCGGGCAGGGTGTGCGGCGCGGGCGCCTGCAGGGGGTCCGCCAGCCCGTCCAGCGAGGGCGCCAGGGACTTGAGCGCCGCCAGCACCCGCCGCGCGGCCCTGCGCCCCGCCCGCGGCCCGACCCCGGGTTCGGCCAGGGGGTCGGCACTCGAGGCGGCCGCAGGGGCCGCCGTGCGCACAGGCGCTTCGGGCGCCGCGCCGGGTGAGGGCGACGCCGGCGCCGGGTCGCTCACCACGCGGGCCGGGATGTCGATCACGTCCGCCTGCGGCCGGTGCGTGCCCAGGGGCGCCGTGAAAGGCGTCGTGAACGGTGTGCTTGGCGCGGGCGTGAAGGTCGGGGGATGGGCACTCGGCTGCCCGTGCAGCGCTGCTTGGATCAGCGCCGTGGCGGCCTGCAAGTCACCGGCGCGCGTGAGGCGCGTGGCGGCCAGCATCGTGCGCTGGAAATCGGCATTCATGGCAATCCTTGGGGAGTGGTGCGCCTTCAGCGCATGCGGGGCGCCAGCGCGGCCTTGACGGCGGCGCTGGCCTGCAGCGCACCGAGCACCACGATGGAGTCGATGGTGTCCAGTGCGAGTTCGGGGCTGACGTCCAGGCCGATGCTGGCCAGGCCCAGCACGCGTATCTGCAGCCGCTGGCCGCTGGCCTGCACGGCGCGCAGGTCGTCCGCGCTGAAGTGCTGTATGCCCAGCACCAGCGTCTTGCGGGCCACCACCTGCTTCACCGCCTCGGCATGGACCGCAAGCTGGTTGCGTATGGCCGTGCGTATCAGGTCCGTGCGGTTGGCATAGAAGCCTTCCTGCACCAGCAGGTCGATCTGGCCGAGGTCCACGACGCCGAGATTGATGGTGATCTTCTCGTCGGTGGACTTGACGGGCGTTTGGGCGAGGGCAGGTCTGGACGGCATGGAGCCATCCTAGAACCATCCAATTGGATGGTGAAGCACTAAGTTGTCAGCGTTGGCAACGGCGCCGCGGCGGCGGCCAGCCCGCCTAGTGCCGGCCGCGCGCCAGCCGCGCCAGCCGCGCCTTCAGCGGCCGAGGTGCGTGTTGTCCAGCATGCGCTCCAGCCACTGCGGGCCCAGCGCCTGCAGCTTTTCCCAGCGCGCGTCGTTGAGCTGGATGGTGCGGGGCTTGCTGCGCTGGTCCACGCCCAGCGCCGGCATGGCCGGCGGCTGCGCCTGGCGCAGCTCCAGGCCGAAGGGCTCCACGCCCAAGGTTTTGGCGGCTTCCCGCAAGGCTTGGCCCATGAGGGCATGGGCTTCGCAGTCGCGCCAGGGCTGGGAGCTGAGCCGGCTCAACTGCCGGCGCGCTTCGTCCACCAGGGCGGCGGCCGTCGGTGGCGGCAACTCGGCCGCGTAGTTCAGCAACTGCAGCGGCATAGCGGCTATGGCCGCCTGATGGGCCTCCGCGCTCACCAGATCGTCCCGTGCGTAATCCGTCATCATCCTTGCGGGCTCCATGTGGATGGGCTTGGCCGGCACCCATGCCGGCGCTGCCGTGGTGGGATCAAGCGGCGTGCCGCCCAACTTCGCTTCACGGCCGCCGCAGGCCACAGGGTAGCCGCCGGGCAGGCCGGCCGCGGGTGGGCTGTACCCGGCTGCCCACAACGCCAGCGGTTTATCGCAGGGTGCCCTGGCCGGCCGCGGCTTCGCGGGCCTTGTCCTTCTTGCTCTTGCGCCGGCCCTTGATGCCGCCGCCGTCGGCCGCTGCCGCCGCGGGGAGCGCCGAGGCCTGCGCGGCCGGCTCGAAGCCGGCCACCCGCTCACGCGGTACGCGCTGCTGCTGGCGTTTCTCTATCAGCCTGAAATGGGCCTCGGCCTCCGGCGTGACGAAGCTCAGCGCCACGCCGGCCGCGCCCGCGCGGCCCGTGCGGCCTATGCGGTGCGTGTAGTCGGCGGCCGCGCGCGGCAGGTCGTAGTTCAGCACCGCCGGCAGGCCCACGATGTCCAGGCCGCGCGCGGCCAGGTCGGTGGCCACCAGCACCTGCAGGGCGCTGGACTGGAAATCGGCCAGCGCCGCGCGGCGCGCGCCCTGGCTCATCTGCCCGTGCAGCGCCGTCGCGGCGATGCCGGCGCGGCGCAGCTTGTCGGCTACGTGCTCAGTGGCGTACTGCGTGGCCACGAACACCAGCAACTGCGGCCAGCCGTGTTGGGCGATGAGGTGGCGCAGCAGCGGCGTGCGCCGCGCCGCGTCCACTTCGATGGCACGCTGCTCGATGTCCGGCCGGCTTTGCGCCTCGAGCGCGGGCGCGATGTGCAGCGGCTCGTGCAGCAGCCGCCCAAGCAGCGCCTGCACGGCGGGGGGAAAGGTCGCGCTGAAGCACAGGTTCTGCCGCCGCGGCGGCAGCAGGGCCAGCACGCGGGCGAGCTCGTCGGCAAAGCCCAGGTCCAGCAGCCGGTCAGCCTCGTCCAGCACCAGGGCCTGCACGGCCGACAGCTTCAGCGCGTTGTGCTCCACCACGTCCAGCAGCCGGCCCGGCGTGGCCACCACGATGTCCGCGCCGCCGCGCAGGCCCATGAGCTGCGGGTTGATGGAGACGCCGCCGAACAGCACCGCCACGCGCAGCGGTGCCTGCAGCGCGCGGGCGAAGTCCTGCAGCACCGTGCCGACCTGCTCGGCCAGCTCCCGCGTGGGCGCCAGCACCAGCGCCCGCGCCGCACGCGGACCCGGCGCCGCGGGCGCCTGCGCCAGGCGCTGCAGCAGCGGCAGCGCGAAGGCCGCCGTCTTGCCCGCCCCGGTGGGGGCATGGGCCTGCACGTCGCGGCCCTGGAGGATGGCCGGCAGGGCGGCGGCCTGTATGGGCGTGGGGGCGTGCCAGCCGCGCTCCTGCGCGGCGCGGGCCAGGGCCGAAGACAGGCCCAGTTCGGAAAAAGTCATGGAGGCGGGCCGTCTTTGAGCGGCCACAGGCGAAAGGGGCCGGATTGTCCCCGGGACTGCGCCCCCGCAAGCGGGCCGAGGCATGAGGCCGTTGGGCCGGCGTGGTGGATTACCGGCATCGCCGCCCGCGCCGCGGGCGGTGCCGGAGCACGCAGGCCGCTGGGCGGCCTTATTTGCAGCTTCTGGCAGGCACGGTGTCCATGTAGTATCCGCGACATGCATGTCGAAGTCGCTACACAGGAGTGGCTGCTGTTGGTCGTGTCCTTGCCCACGGCTAATGCCACGGCGCGCATGCGCATCTGGCGCGCTGTCAAAGGCCTGGGCTGCGAGGCGCTGCGTGACGGGGCCTACCTCATGCCCGCGGGCGGCGAGCGCGAGGCGGCCTTGCAGGAGCTGGCCCAGGAGTGCACGCGCGCAGGCGGTACGGCTTGGCTCATGGCCGTGCAGCCGCGCCGGCCTGGCGAGGAAGGGGCATGGCGCCAGCTTTTCGACCGCGGCGAGGCCTACGCCGGGCTGCGCAAGAGCTGGATGGACGCCGTGCCCACCCTGGCCGGCCTCTCCAGCCAGGAGCTCGCGCGGCTGCACCGCCGCCTGGCCCGCGAATACGAGGCGGTGTGCGCGATCGACTTCTTCCCCGGCGACGCCGCCGCCGACGCCCGCGCGGCTTGGGCGGAGGTGGAACGGCGCCTGCGCCGCGCGCTGCAGGCCGACGAGCCGCACGAGCGCGCGGGTGCCATCCCGCGGCTGGACCCCGGCGCCTACCGCGGCCGCACCTGGGCCACGCGGCGGCGGCTGTGGGTGGACCGGGTGGCCAGCGCCTGGCTGATACGCCGCTTCATCGACCCCGATGCCCGCTTCCTGTGGCTGGCGCAGCCCTCGGACTGCCCGCCGCACGCGCTGGGCTTCGATTTCGACGGCGCCGCCTTCACCCACGTGGGCGAGCGCGTAACTTTCGAGACGCTGCTGGCGGGCTTCGGCCTGGAGAGCGACGCGGCCCTGCGGCGGCTGGCCGTGCTGGTGCACCAGCTCGACGTGGGCGGCGATGCGGCGGCCGAGGCCGCCGGCTTCGAAGCCGTGCTGGCCGGCGCCCGCGAGCGGCTGGACGATGACGACGCCCTGCTGGCCGAGATGGGCACGGTGCTGGACTCGCTGTACGCGCACTTCGCGCGCGCGGCGGCCAGGGAGAAATGAACACGGCACGGGCCTCTGCGGCGGTGGGCAGACACATGCCGCGGCACCCGCGCCCACTCGGAGAGCAGGCATGAGCACCACCACATCCCCCACCCCGGCAAGCCCCGCGGCGCCGGCCGGCCAGGCCCAGGCGGCCCAACCGCCGGCGGCCGTGTCGTTCGCCGAGGCCTTTCGCTTCTGGCTCAAGCTGGGCTTCATCAGCTTCGGCGGCCCGGCCGGGCAGATCGCCATCATGCATACCGAGCTGGTGGAGCGGCGGCGCTGGATCAGCGAGAACCGCTTCCTGCACGCGCTCAACTACTGCATGTTGCTGCCGGGGCCGGAGGCGCAGCAGCTCGCGACCTACATCGGCTGGCTGATGCACCGCACGGCGGGCGGCATCGTCGCGGGGGCGCTGTTCGTGTTGCCCTCGCTGTTCATCCTCATCGCGCTGAGCTGGATCTACCTGCGCTTTGGCAACGTGCCGGTGGTGGCGGGGCTGTTCTACGGCATCAAGCCCGCCGTCACGGCGCTGGTGCTGCACGCGGCGCACCGCGTGGGCACGCGGGCGCTGAAGAACGGCTGGATGTGGGCCATCGCCGCGGCGGCCTTCCTGGCCATCTTCGCGCTGGACACGCCGTTTCCCGCCATCGTCCTGGCCGCCGGGCTGATCGGCCACTTCGGCGCCAGGCGCTGGCCCAAGGTGTTCGCGCTGGGCGGCGGGCACGGCAGCGCCAAGGCCGGCTATGGCCCGGCGCTGATCGACGACGACACGCCCACGCCGGCCCATGCGCGCTTCTCCCGCCGGCAGCTCATGCGCATCCTGGCCGTGGGCCTGGGCCTGTGGGCGCTGGCCATGGCGGGGCTGGTGGCCGCGCAGGGCGTGCAGGGCACGCTCACGCAGATGGGCTGGTTCTTCACCAAGGCCGCCTTGCTGACCTTTGGCGGCGCATACGCCGTGCTGCCCTACGTCTACCAGGGCGCGGTGGAGCATTACCAGTGGCTCAGCGGGCCGCAGATGATCGATGGCCTGGCGCTGGGCGAGACCACGCCGGGGCCGCTGATCATGGTCGTGGCCTTCGTGGGTTTCGTGGGCGGCTGGCTGCGCCAGGTGCTTGGGCCGGACGCGCTGCTCCTGGGCGGTGCGCTGGCGGCGACGGTGGTGACCTTCTTCACCTTCCTGCCGTCCTTCGTCTTCATCCTGGCCGGCGGGCCGGTGGTGGAGGCCACGCACGGCAAGCTGGGCTTCACGGCGCCGCTGTCGGCCATCACGGCGGCAGTGGTGGGCGTGATCCTCAACCTGGCGCTGTTCTTCGCCTACCACGTGCTGTGGCCGCAAGGGTTCTCGGGGCGTTTCGACGCCGTGTCGGCCCTCATCGCCGTGGCCGCCGCCGTGGCGCTGTTCCGCTTCAAGGTGGGCGTGATGCCGCTGCTGGCGGCTTGCGCGGTGGTGGGGCTGGTGGTGACGATGGCGCTGGGCGGCGTGCGGGCCTGACGCGCGGCGCGCCCGCGGGGCAGGCGGCCGCGAAGCCGCCTGGGCTATCGCACGGGGCCCGCTCCGCGAGCCCATTGCCGTTTTCCCCAGGTCCGCGCGTGACTTTCGTCACGGCCATGTGGTGCGGGAAGGCACGGGGCCGCCGTGACGTTTCGCAGCGTGGCGCCGCGCGGCGGCTGCCTACAGTGCATCGCATGAAGTGCTCACTGCTCAACCACCCGCTGCGCAACTCCATCAGCCTGCAGCTGAAGTTGCATCCGCTACTGGCCGGCCTGGACGACGCGGCGCACGCCGCGCTGCTGGGCATCATGACCGTGCACGAAGTCCACCGCGGCGAGCGGCTGCTGGAGCAGGGCAGCCGCGAGCTCAGCCAGTTCCTGGTGCTCGACGGGCTGCTCAAGCGCGTGGTCACCAGCGCCAACGGGCGCGAGATGACGCTGCGCTTTGCCGGCGAGCGCGACATGGAGAGCTGCTACGAGGCCTGGCAGCAGGGCGGCGCCTCGGGCTTTTCCATCGTGGGTGCCAGCGCCGGGCTGGTGGTGTCCCTGAGCATGAGCGACTGGTGCGAGGTGCTGGAGCGCCACGCCTGCGTGCAGCGCGCCTTCCAGCACCGCATGGTGCTCATAGGCGCGGCCATCGTGGAGCACGCCGTCGGGCTGCTGCTGCTCGATGCGCCCAGCCGCGTGCAGCAGTTCTCCTGCAAGCATCGCGAGCTGGTGGAGCGGCTGCCGCACAAGGACCTGGCGTCCTACCTCAACCTCTCGGCCGAAACCTTCTGCCGCGTGACGCGGCGCCACCGCCCGGCCGCGCAGGTGGCCTGAGGAGGCGGGAAGGATTGCCATGACGTGTGCATCACCGTCCCCGCCCTGGCCTGCAGCGGAAACGGCGGGCCGTATATTGGGCTTCATGAACGCCGAACGTGCCACCGCCCAGCAGCGCATACGCCTGCTGATCGTCGATGACCAGTCCCTGGTGCGCCGGGGACTGGCGCTGATGCTGTCCATGCAGGCCGACATGGAAGTCGTCGGCGAGGCCGGCGACGGGCTGGAAGCGGTGGAGCAGGCCCGCAAGCTGCGCCCGGACGTGGTGCTGATGGACCTGCACATGCCGCGCAAGGGCGGCGTGGGCGCCACGCGCGAGATCACGGCCTCGCTGCCCCACACGCGCGTGCTGGTGCTCACGACGCTGGAGTCCGAACAGTCCGTGTTCGACGCCGTGCGCGCCGGCGCCATGGCCTACCTGCTCAAGGACGCCACCGAGCAGGAGGTGCTGGACACCGTGCGCCGCGTGCACCGGGGCGAGTCGCACCTCACGCCGCAGATCGCCCGCAAGGTGCTGGACCAGTTCCGCCGCCTGGCCGAGACCGCGCCGCCGCCGTCGTCCCACCGCCACGACCCGGACGAGGAGCCGCAGGCCGAGCTCTCCGACAAGGAAAGCAAGGTCCTGCAGCTCATCGCCGAGGGCAAGAGCAACAAGCAGATCGCCACCATGCTGTTCCTGGCCGAGGGCACGGTGAAGAACTACGTCAGCCGCATCATGGAAAAGCTGCACGCGGGCAGCCGCACCGAGCTGGCCGTGATCGCGCTGCGGCAGCGACGGGTGGATTAACACCGGCGCCAGCGCCTTGCCGCTTTGCCCAACAGGCCCGCTTGCCGGGCCTGTTGCGTTTCAATGCCCATCCAGCAGCCTGTGCCGCATGGGCCGCAACACGAACCACGCCAGCAGCGCCGCCAGCACGTTCATGGCGCAGGCGATCAGGAACACCGCGTGCCAGTCGTGCGTGGCCAGCACCAGCGTGCTCGACAGCGGCACCGCCAGCGAGGCCACGCCCTTGGCCGTGTAGAGCAGCCCCGCATTGGCCGCCGCGAAGCGCGAGCCGAAGGTGTCGGCGCACACGGAAGGGAACAGGCTGTAGATCTCGCCCCAGGCGAAGAAGAGGGCGCCGCTGAGCAGGATGAAACCCAGCGGGCTGGCGCCCAGCTCGTACAGCGCCAGGATGGCCACGGCCTCCAGGCTGAAGGCCAGCACCATGCTCTGCTCGCGCCCAAGCCGGTCCGACACCCAGCCGAAGACCAGGCGCGACAGGCCGTTGAGCACGCGGTCCAGCGCCAGCGCCGAGGTGAGCACGGGCAGCGCCAGCCCGGCCAGCACCAGGTCCACGTCGTGGATCTTGAAGTCGCGCGCGATGAGCGCGAGCTGCGCCGTGGCCATCAACCCGCCCGCGGCCACCAGCACGAAGATGGCGTACATCACCCAGAACACCGGCTGGCGCAGCGTTTGGGCCGGCGTGTAGTCGCGCTGCGACTGGCGCAGGTGCGGCGGCGGCGCGGGCGTCTCCACGTGCTTGAGCAGTTTGTTGGGGTCCTCCAGGCCCAGCGCCAGCAGCATCACCAGCAGGCCCTGGCCCAGGCCGAAGTACAGGAAGGCCGCTTCGTAGCCGCGCGACTCCAGCACCATGGAGATGGGCACCACCGTCAGCGCCGAGCCCGCGCCGAAGCTCGCCACCACCAGCCCAACCGCCAGCCCGCGCCGCTCGGGGAACCATTTCAAGGTGCTGCCCAGGCAGGAGCCGTACACCGCGCCCGCGCCCGTGCCGCTGATGGCCGAGGCCGCGTAGAGCAGCGGCAGCGAGTCCACGAAGGCGTTCATCACCCAGCCGATGGCGCACAGCAGCCCGCCGCCCAGCACCACGGGGCGCGGGCCGAAGCGGTCCACCAGGTAGCCCTCCACGGGGACGAACCAGGTCTGCGTGAGCACGAAGATTGCAAACGCAACCTGTATGGCCGCGTGGCTCCAGTCGAAGCGGTCGGCAAACGGATCGACGAACAGGGTCCAGCCGTACTGCAGGTTGGCGATGGTGGCCATGCAGACCATGGCCATGGCGAGCTGGCCCCAGCGGAAACGCGGTCCGGGCGGCGCGTCGTCGGCAAAGTCCTCCAGCCACGCGTCGGCCTGCCCTTGGGCACCTTGGGTGACTGGTGCGCTGGCCGGTGCGGCAGCGGCGGCCGGGGCTTGCGTGCCTCGCCAAGGCGTGGCCACGCGGGCGCGGCGCTGGTCGAGCTCGTCGTCGTCCGCGACGGATTGCATGCAGTTCATTCCTGTCAAATCAAGGGATGTGGACGGGATGGCCCAGGGCGCCGTTGCCGTTGCCATTGCCGCTTCCATTGCCGTTGCCGTTCTGCGGCCGCATTTCCGGGCCCACGCGCAGCCGCACCCGCACAGCCGTGCCCGCGCCCGGGGCGCTTTGCAGCTCCAGCGCCGCGTCCACCAGTTGCGCCTGCTCGCCGATGCCCACGAGGCCGAAGTGCCCCGGGTGGGGCTCGTCCAGGTCGAAGCCCAGGCCGTCGTCCACGATGGACAGCTCCACCGTGCCGTCGCCCAAGTCCGTGAGCGCCACGTCCACGTGCGTGGCCTGCGCGTGGCGGTCCACGTTGCGCATGGCCTCCTCGGCGATGCGAAACAGCGTTTCCGCGCGCGTGTCGGCGAAGGTGGCGGCCTGCGGGTCGGCATGGAAGCTCACCTCCAGCCCCGTGCGCTCGGCAAAGCGGTTGACCGCGCCGGCCAGCGCCGCGCCCAGGCCGAGGTCGCGCACGGCGTTGAGCCGCATCTGGCTCACGGCCTCGCGCGCCTCCTTCATGCCCTGGCGCGCCACTTCCTCGGCCCGCTCCAATTCGGCGCCGAGCTTTTGCGGGTCGTGCGCGTGCAGCATGCGCAGCGTGCGCACTTCCACCAGCATTTCCATCATGGAGTGGGCCAGGGTGTCGTGCAGGTCGCGCGCCAGGCGCAGCCGCTCGCGCACCACGGCGGCGTAGCGGCTGTCGGCGGCCAGGCGCTCGACTTCGCGCGTGCGCGCCTGCACGCGCTGCTCCAGCTCCTGCGTCATGCGGTCCAGCTCCTCGTGCTCGCGGCGCTGGGCCTGCAGCAGCCGGCTGAAGGCGCGGCCCAGCACGGCCACCTCGTCGCGGCCGTTGGGCTCGACGATGCCTTCGGCCTCCTGCCGCGCCACGCGCAGCACCTGTGCCGTGAGCGCGCCCAAGCGCCGCGTGAGGCCGCGCGCGAACATGGCGCCCACGAGCGCGGCCGTGATGCTCAGCAGGATGGAGATGGCGGTGAGCTTCTCGTTGAGGCCGCCACCGCCGCCATGGCCGCGCTCCTCGGCCGGCTGCACGGCGGCCACGTGCACGCCCAGCGCGGCCAGGGCCGGGGCCGCATCGCGCGGCGCGGTCACGACCACGGTGCGCTGCCCGTCATCGTCCGGCAGCAGCGCCACGCCGGGCAGCACGGGCGGCAGGTCGTCCAGCGGCCACTGGCCCTCAGGCCGCATGAACAGCACCCCCAGCCGCGCATCCAGCAGCAGGATGCGCGCGCTCCGGTCGGGCTTGACCTCCTCGCGCGCGGCGTCGGCAATGTCGGCGAGCTGCTGCATGGGCGGCAGGGCCTGCATGCTGGTCGCCGCGGGGTCGCGCGTGGCCAGGGCGCGCTCCACGTCCACGGCCACCCGGCCGGCAAAGCGCTTGAGCGTGGCATCGCGCTGCGCCAACATGCTGTTGGCCGCGTAGTCGCCCACGGCCACCAGCGCCAGCGCGATGGTGAGCGAGAGGACTACCGCGAACCAGGCCACCGCGGTGGCAAGGCTGCGTCTGGGATCAAGGGCACGAAAACTGCGGAACATCGTTGCGCGCGGATATTGGCGACTCCTGGGCCCTTGTCCATCGGTATATCGACTAGAAGCACCAGGAGTTGCAGCGCGCGCCGGCGCGAGATGGTGACGCGACGCAACCAAGCGCAAAGAAGTGACGAAAGTCACGGCCCATCAGTGCCTTTGTTCACTGCGCCGGGGTGCCGTTTCGCAGGGGACGGCGCGGCGGCCGGCTTCTAGATTTCCTGCATGAACACCACCGCCTACGCCCTGGATGCCGCCACCGCGGCAGCCGCCTTGTCCCGGGACGACATGCTCGTGGACCTGGTCTGCTTCAAGTGGCTGATGGCGGATCTGGGCTGCTGGGTGGACGTGCCGCGCATGCGCCGCGACGGCGCCTACGCCAGCGAATGTGCCGCGCGTGGCCTCCTGGCGCGCTCGGACGTGCTGCGCCAGCGCAGCCGCGATCTGCTGGCGCTGCTGCACGGCGGCCTGCCGCAACCCGCGCAGGCGGGGCAGGCCCGCGCCTGAAGGCGCGCGGGGTCGGTGCCCGGGGCCGGGCCAGTCCGCAGGCCGGCTTGGGCGCGTTGATCCGGGCGGTGTGGCGTCGTGGAGCGCTTGGCACAGGCGCCACGCGACGCCTTGTGGAGCGCTTTGGGCGCCCTCTGCGGGTTCACCCTAGTCGCAACCGGCCTGGGAGGCCGTGCGACGTGTTCCATCAAGCCGGTACAGGCCTTGCGAAGGAAGCGGAAATTTCCTGGCTGACGACGAACAACGGAGACTTCCCATGTCCCTGAGCACCCAAGCTGCCCTCCTGGCCCTGATGGGCGTGGCTGCAACCCTGGCTGCCGCCCCGGCGCGCGCCGCCGACGGCACGGCCATCTACAACCAGACCTGCGCCATGTGCCACAACCCCGGCCTGGCCAACTCGCCCAAGTTCGGCGACAAGGCCGCCTGGGAGCCGCGCCTGGCCCAGGGCCGCGACACGCTGCTGCAGCACGCGCTCAAGGGCAAGGGCGTGATGCCGGCCAAGGGCGGCAACCCCAAGCTCACCGACGAGGAAGTGGCCGCCGCGCTGGATCACATGCTCGCCGCGGCCAAGTAAGGGCCGCTCCCCCACGCGTCATCGGCGCTGCCGGGGAGGGCCCGGGTGGGCCCCGGGGCGGCCCCAGGCTTTCGCCAGGCTGACACCGGGTGGCGGCGCAACCGGTCTTTTCAGGCCAGGTGGCGGGAAAACAGGCCTTGAGATTCGATCCGGACGGCGGTGTCAGCAAGAACGCCGCCAAGATTGAATACAGTATCTGGTTTTCCCCCCCACCCCCTGACGAGACAGAGAACAACGCCATGTCCGCCGCGCACCCCCGCATCACCTACACGCTCACCGACGAAGCGCCGCTGCTGGCGACGTATTCGTTCCTGCCCATCATCCGCACCTTCGCCGCGCCGGCGGGCATTGAAATCGCCGAAAGCGACATCTCGGTGGCCAATCGCATCCTGGGCGAGTTCCCCGAGTACCTCAGCGACATGCAGAAGGTGCCCAACACGCTGGCCGAGCTGGGCAAGATGACGCTGGAGCCTGATGCCAACATCATCAAGCTGCCCAACATCAGCGCCTCGGTGCCGCAGCTCGTGGCGGCCATCAAGGAGCTGCAGTCCAAGGGCTACCAGCTTCCCAACTTCCCCGAAGATCCCAAGACCGACGCCGAGAAGGCCATCCGCGCCCGCTACGCCAAGTGCCTGGGCAGCGCCGTGAACCCCGTGCTGCGCGAGGGCAACTCCGACCGCCGCGCCCCGCTGGCCGTCAAGAACTACGCCCGCAAGCACCCGCACAGCATGGGCGAGTGGAGCATGGCTTCGCGCACCCACGTCGCGCACATGAAGCACGGCGACTTCTACCACGGCGAAAAGTCCCTGACCCTGGACCGCGCCCGCGACGTGAAGATGGAGCTGGTGACCAAGAGCGGCGAGACCATCGTCCTCAAGCCGCTGGTCAAGCTGCTCGACGGCGAGATCATCGACAGCATGTTCATGAGCAAGAAGGCCCTGTGCGCCTTCTACGAAGAGCAGTTCGAGGACGCGCGCAAGACCGGCGTGATGCTGTCGCTGCACGTCAAGGCGACCATGATGAAGGTCTCGCACCCCATCGTGTTCGGCCACGCCGTGAAGATCTTCTACAAGGAAGCCTTCGCCAAGCACGGCAAGCTCTTCGACGAGCTGGGCGTGAACGTCAACAACGGCATGGTGAACCTGTACGACAAGATCGCCACGCTGCCCTCGTCCAAGCGCGAGGAGATCATCCGCGACCTGCACGCCTGCCACGAGCACCGCCCCGAGCTGGCCATGGTGGACTCGGCCAAGGGCATCACCAACCTGCACGCGCCCAACGACGTGATCGTGGACGCCTCCATGCCCGCCATGATCCGCTTGGGCGGCAAGATGTGGGGCGCCGACGGCAAGCCCAAGGACACCAAGGCGGTCATCCCCGAGTCCACCTTCGCTCGCATCTACCAGGAAGTCATCAACTTCTGCAAGACCAACGGCGCCTTCGACCCGCGCACCATGGGCACCATCCCCAACGTGGGCCTGATGGCGCAGCAGGCCGAAGAGTACGGCTCGCACGACAAGACCTTCGAGATCGCCGAAGACGGCGTGGCCAACATCGTTGACATCGCCACCGGCGAGGTGCTGCTGTCGCAGAACGTGGAAGCCGGCGACATCTGGCGCATGTGCCAGGTCAAGGACGCGGCCATCCGCGACTGGGTCAAGCTCGCCGTCACCCGCGCGCGCAACTCCGGCATGACCACCGTGTTCTGGCTGGACCCGTACCGCCCGCACGAGGCCGAGCTGATCAAGAAGGTCCAGACCTACCTCAAGGACCACGACACCACCGGCCTGGACATCCAGATCATGTCGCAGGTGCGCGCCATGCGTTACTCGCTGGAGCGCGTGATCCGCGGCCTGGACACCATCTCCGTCACCGGCAACATCCTGCGCGACTACCTCACGGACCTGTTCCCCATCATGGAGCTGGGCACCAGCGCCAAGATGCTGTCCATCGTCCCGCTGATGGCCGGCGGCGGCATGTACGAAACGGGCGCGGGCGGCTCGGCCCCGAAGCACGTGCAGCAGCTCGTGGAGGAAAACCACCTGCGCTGGGACTCGCTGGGCGAGTTCCTGGCCCTGGCCGTGAGCCTGGAAGACTTGGGGCTCAAGACCGGCAGCAACCAGGCCAAGATCCTGGCCCGCACGCTGGACGCCGCCACCGGCAAGCTGCTGGACAACAACAAGGGCCCGTCGCCCAAGACCGGCCAGCTCGACAACCGCGGCAGCCAGTTCTACCTGTCCATGTACTGGGCCCAGGAGCTGGCCGCGCAGACGGACGACGCCGAGCTCGCCGCCCGCTTCGCCCCGCTGGCCAAGACGCTGGCCGACAACGAGGCCGCCATCGTCGCCGAGCTGAATGCGGTGCAGGGCAAGCCGGTGGACATCGGCGGCTATTACTACCCCGATCCCCAGAAGCTCAGCGCCGTGATGCGCCCAAGCGCCACCTTCAACGCCGCGCTGGAAAGCGTGAAGGTCGCTGCCTGACGCACGCGCCGGTATAGGCACGCAAGCCTGGCCGCGAAAGCGGCCAGGCTTTTTTGTTGCTCTTTGCTGCCAATTGCAGCCCTGTGCTGCCAG
Source organism: Azohydromonas lata (assembly GCF_034427735.1). NCBI lineage: Bacteria > Pseudomonadati > Pseudomonadota > Betaproteobacteria > Burkholderiales > Sphaerotilaceae > Azohydromonas > Azohydromonas lata. Next base: position 154,580 of record NZ_JAXOJX010000004.1, on the reverse strand, counting down.
TGCCCGCGTTGCGCTTGCCGTGTTCCAGCAACTGGGAAAATGCCGGCTGCTCCCAGGCAGCGACCTTTCTCCAGGCTTTTTAATGGCTGGCATGCTGAGCCCGACCCCCGTTCCCACCGTCCACGTGATCGATGACGACGCCTCGGTGCGCGCCGCCATCGTGGCCCTGCTGCGGTCCGAGGGACTGGCCGTGCAGGCGCATGCGGACGCCGCGGATTTCCTGCAGCGGCGGCCGCTGCCCGGCCCAAGCTGCCTGGTGCTGGACGTGCGCATGCCTGGCGCCGACGGGCTGGACGTGCAGGCACAGCTCAGGGCGTTGGGCGAGGACATCCCCATCATCTTCGTCACCGGCCACGGCACCATCCCGATGACCGTGCGCGCCATGCGCGCGGGCGCCGTGGAATTCCTCACCAAGCCGTTTGCCGACGACGAGCTGCTGCAGGCCGTGCGCCGCGCCCTGGAGCGCGACGTGGCGGGCTGGGCCGCGCGCCAGGACTTGAAGCTGCTGCGCGAGCGCCACGCGCTGTTGTCGCCCCGGGAGCGGCAGGTGTTTGCCCTGGTCGTGGCCGGGCGGCTCAACAAGGTGGCGGCGGCGGAGCTGGGCGTGAGCGAGATCACGGTGAAGGTCCACCGTCGCCACCTCATGGAGAAGCTGCAGCTGCGCACGGTGGCCGACCTGGTGCGCGCCGGCGAGCGCCTGGGCGTGCGGGCCGGCGCCGCGAACGACGGCGGCGACAACGACTATACGAAGGTGTAATGGCGCCGCCGTGGTCGCCTCCTATGCTGCGCCATGGATGCAAGCGGGCGGGGCGAGGTCGACGGGGGCCAGCAGGACAAGGCGAGGCCGCTGGTGTGCGTCGTGGACGATGACGGCTCCGTGCGCCGGGCCCTGTGCACGCTGCTGCGCTCCGCGGGCTTCGACAGCCACGCCTGGGCCGGCGCGCAGGAGTTCCTGCACGCCGGCCTGGCGGCACAGTGCCGCTGCCTGATCGCGGACCTGCGCATGCCGGGCATGGACGGGTTCGAGCTGCAGCAGTCGCTGCGCCGCTCGCATCCCGGAGTGCCCGTGGTCTTCATTTCCGCCCATGCCGACGAGCCCGCGCGCCGCCGCGCCCTGGCCGCCGGCGCCGTGGATCTGCTGGGCAAGCCGTTCAGCGAGAGCGCCCTGCTGCACGCGGTGCACCGCGCCCTGGAGCCTGGCCGCCCATGAGCATGGTTTCGACGGGCGCCCTGCCGTCCAGGGAGGACGGCGCCGCTGGCCACGGGTCGGATGCGCCCGCGCGCCTGGCGCCCGCCGTGGCCGCCTTGAACCTGCGGCCACCGCTGCAACTGCAGCGCCTGCATGCCGACGACGTGGCCGCCTTGTTCCGGGTGCGCGGCGAGGGCCCGGCGCCCGGCTGCCTGGCGCTGCTGGCCGCGGGGGAGTCGCCGGAGCTGCTGCGCCGCATGCGCCACGAGCTGGCCTTGCAGCCGTGGCTGGACCTGCCCTGCGCGGCCCGCCCGCTGGGCTTGTTCCAGGACGGCGCCACCACCGTGCTGCTGAGGCACGACCCCGGCGGCACGGTGCTGGCCCAACTGCCGGGCGGCGCGATGGACACGGACCGCGCGCTGCGGCTGGCGCTGGACGTCGCGCTGGCGCTGCAGCAGTTGCATGCCGCGGGCCTGGTGCACGGGGACCTGCGGCCGTCCAACATCCTCGTGGCCGAGGGGCAGGGCGCGTGGCTCACCGGTTTCGGCCACGCCTCGCGCCTGGGCCGCGATGCACAGGGCGCCGTCGCCGCCGTGCAACGCGACGCCGACCTGGCCTACTTGCCGCCCGAGCAGGCGGGCGGCAGCGGGCGCGGCGCGGACGTGCGCGGTGACCTGTACGCCCTGGGCGTGGTGCTGCACGAGCTGCTGACGGGCCGCCGGCCCAGCGGCCACGCGGCGTCGCTGGCCGAGGGCCGGCACCTGCGCGGCGCGCCCCGGCAGCTCATGGACATCGTCCACAAGCTGCTGGCCGGGGTGCCGGCGCAGCGCTACCAGTCTGCGGCCAGCCTGGTGGCGGACCTGCGCCGTTGCGCGCGCGACTGGTCGGCCATGGGGGCCATCCAGCGTTTCGCGCTCAACCAGCGCGGCGCGGCCGAGCGGCTGCTCGCTCCGGGCCAGTTGTACGGGCGCGCGCGGCCGGTGCAGGCCTTGATGGAGGCTCACGCCCGCGTCGCCGCCCATGGCGGTTGCGAGCTGGTCGTGGTGAGCGGCCCGGCGGGCGTGGGCAAGTCGTCCATCGCCCAGGAGCTGCGCCGCCATGTCGCGGCGCGCCAGGGCCACTTCGCCGCGGGCAAGTTCGAGCAGCACGGGCGCGACATCCCGTATGCCTGCCTGGCACAGGCCTTTGGCGACCTCGTCAGCGGCGTGCTGGGCGGCGACGAGGCCACGCTGCGCCACTGGCAGGCGCGGCTGCGCGCGGCGCTGGGCACGCACGCCCCGCTGCTGCTGGGCGTGGCGCCGGAGCTGGCGCTGCTTACCGGCGCGCCGCCGCCGCCCTCGGCCCCGCCGCCGCCCGCCGAGGCCGCGGTGCGCTTCCAGTCCGCGGTGCGCGGCCTGCTCTCGGCCTTCGCCTCCGACCGCCAGCCGCTGGTGCTGTTCATGGACGACCTGCAGTGGGCCGACGCCGGCACGCTGCAATTGCTGCTGCACGTGCTCACCCACGAGGAAACGCGCCAGCTCCTGGTGGTCGGCGCCTGCCGCGCCAACGAGGTCGATGCCGCACACCCCTGGCCCGCCGTGCTGGCGCAGGTGCGGGCCGCGGGCGTGCGCGTCACCGACATCGCCCTGGACGGATTGGGCGCGGCCGACGTCGCGCAGCTCGTGGCCGACAGCCTGCAGGTGGAGCGCGACCAGGCCGGGCCGCTGGCCGCGCTGGTGCACGCCCGCACGCACGGCAACCCCTTCTTCACGCTGCAGTTGCTGTCCGCCCTGGCCGAGCAGGGCCTGTTGCGCCTGGACGAGCGCAGCGGGCGCTGGCGCTGGGACATGGCCCGGCTCCAGGCGCACGGACACCGGGACGACGTGGCCGGGCTGATGAACGGCAAGCTGCAGCGCTTGCCGGCGGCCGTGCGCGGCCTGCTGGAAGTGCTGAGCTGCTTCGGCTCCAGCGTGCGGCTGGACACGCTGGCGCGGGCCGCCGCGCTGGACGACGAGGCCGTCGCCCTGCATCTGAGCGTGGCGCAGCGCTCCGGCCTGGTGGAGCTCACGCCCGGCGGCTGCCGCTTCTGCCACGACCGCATACAGGAGGCCGCCTACGCGCTCATCCCCGAGGCACAGCGGCCGCAGCGCCACCTCGACATCGGCTGGCGGCTGTGCGCGGCGCTGGACGCGGACGCCTTGCGCGCGCACCTCTTCGAGGTCGTCAGCCAGCTCTCCCACGGCCTGGCGCTCATCGCCGACGAGGCCGGTCGCCTGCGCGCCGCCCAACTCTTCCTGGACGCGGGCCGGCGTGCCCAAGCCGACACGGCCTACACCGCCGCGCTGCGCTACCTGGGCGATGCCGATGTGCTGCTGCCCGCCGACCGCTGGGAGAATTGCTATGCGCTGGCCTTCCCGGTGGCCCTGGCGCGGGCCGAGTGCGAATTCATGGTGGGCCACATGGAGGCGGCCGCGCAGCGGCTGCAGGCGCTGCAGGCCCTGGCGCACGGCGTGGTGGACTTGGGCGCCGTGAGCTGGCTGCAGATCACGCTGCACACCGCCATGGACCGCAGCGACCTGGCCATACGGACCTGCGTGGCCTTCCTGCAGTCGGCGGGCATGAGCATCGCTGCGCACCCGTCCGACGCCGAGGTGCGCCGCGAATACGAGCTGCTGCTTGGGCGCCTGGGCTCGCGCGAGGGCATCGCCGCGCTGCTGGCGCTGCCCCTGCTGGAGGACCCGCGGCAGCGGGCCGTGCTGGACGTGCTGGCCGCGGCGCTGCCGCCGGCCTTCTTCAGCGACGAGAACCTGGTGTGCCTGCTGTTGTGCCGCATGGCCAACCTGAGCCATGAGTCCGGCAACGGCGACGCCTCGGCGCTGGCCTACGCCTACCTGGGCATGGTCGTGGGCCCGCGCTTTGGCGACTACCCGGCGGCCTTCGCCTTCGGCCAGCTGGGCTACGAGCTGGTGGAGCGCACCCCGCTCACGCGCTACAGGGCGCGCGTGTACATGTGCTTTGCCTACCACGTCATGCCCTGGGCCCGCCCGCTGGGCGAGAGCCTGCCGCTGCTGCGCCGCGCCTTCGACGTGGCGCGCGAAAGCGGCGACGTGACCTATGCCGGCTTCAGCTCCTGCACGCTGGTCACCACGCTGATCTCCTTTGGCGAGCACCTGGCCCACGTGCAGCGCGAGGCGCGCGAGCGGCTGCGCTACGTCAGGGGCGTCAAGTTCGGCCTGGTGGCCGACATCATCACCGTGCAGTTGCAACTGCTGGCCACGCTGCGCGGCGAGACGCCGGTATTCGGCTGCCTGGACGACGCGATGTTCAGCGAGGCCGCCTTCGAGGCCCGCCTGGTGCCCAACCGCAACCTCGACATCGCCACCTGCTGGTACTGGATACGCAAGCTGCAGGCGCGCTTCTTTGCCGGCCGCTACGAGGAGGCCGTGGCCGCGGCCGAGCGCGCCGAGCCGCTGCTGTGGACGTCGGCGGGCCACTTCGAGATGGTGCAGTACCACCTCATCGGCGCGCTGGCGCGCGCGGCCGCGTGCGACGGTGCGGCAGCCGCGCGGCGGGAACAGTTGCGCCGCGCGCTGGACGGGCACCTGGCGCAGCTGCGCGTGTGGGCACGCGAATGTCCGCGCACCTTCCAGTTCCGCGTGGAGCTGCTGGAGGCCGAGGTGGACCGCGTCGACGGCCGCACGCTGCAGGCGCTGCAGGGCTACGAGCGCGCGCTGCGCTCCTCGCGCGAGGGCAACGTGCCGCAGAACCAGGCCGCCACGCTGGAGCTGGCCGCGCGCTGCCACCTGGGGCTGGGGCTGGAGTCCTCGGCGCTGCCCCTGCTGGCCGAGGCGCGCGACCACTACGCCCGCTGGGGGGCGGACGCCAAGGTGCGGCAGCTGGAGGCGCAGTACCCGGCGCTGCGGCGCGATGCGCCCGCGGGCCACCCGCCCGCGGACGGCACGCGTCGCGCGGCTGAATCGACGGACCTGGCCGCGGTGCTCAAGGCCTCGCAGGCGCTCAGCGGCGAAGTGGGCCTGGAGCCGCTGATGCGCACGCTCATGGCCATCGCGCTGGAGCACGCGGGGGCGGACCGCATCCTGCTCGTCCTGCCCCGCGGCGAGCAGCTGCGCGTGGAGGCCGAGGCCCAGGCGCGGGACACGGGCGACGGACCGGCGGCCGTCACGCTGCGCTCCGTGGCCGTGCGGCCGGAGCAACTGCCGCTGGCCGTGCTGCACTACGCCATGCGCACCCGCGCCACCGTGCTGCTGGACGACGCGCGGGCGTCCGGCCATTTCGCGCTGGACCCCTACATCGCCGCCGGCCACTGCCATGCGCTGCTGTGCCTGCCGCTGCTGCGGCGCGGCGAGCTCATCGCCATCCTCTACCTGGAGAACCGCCAGGCCGCCCACGTGTTCACGCCCGCGCGCGTGGCGGTGCTCAAGCTGCTGGCCTCCACCGCGGCGATGTCGCTGGAAAACGCCGCGCTGGAGGAGAAGGAGTCGCTGCTCAAGGAGGTGCACCACCGCGTCAAGAACAACCTGCAGCTCATCAGCAGCCTGCTGAGCCTGCAGGCCGGCCGCTCCAACGACCCGGTGGTGGCCGAGCTGCTGCTGGAAAGCCGCAACCGCGTGCGCTCCATGGCGCTGGTGCACGAAAACCTCTACCGCGCCGGCAACTTCGCCCGCATCCCCATGCCGGGCCATCTGCAAAACCTGTGTGCGCAACTGGTGCGGGCCTACGGTATGGACGCGCGGCGCATCGCCACGCGGGTGGCGGTGGACGACGTGCTGCTGGACCTGGACCGCGCCGTGTGCTGCGGCCTCATCGTCAACGAGCTCGTGTCCAACGCCCTCAAGCACGCCTTTCCCGGCGGGCGCGGCGGCACGATAGACGTGGCGCTGCGTGCGGGCGAGGATGGCCGGTGCGAGATCAGCGTGGCCGACGACGGCACGGGCTTGCCGGCCGACATCGACGTGGAGCAGGCTCAGACGCTGGGCCTGCAGCTCGTGGGCGACCTGACCCAGCAGCTCCACGGCCGGCTGCACGTGGACAACGCCCCCGGCGCCCGCTTTCGCATCATCTTCGTCTTCCAGGAACCCAAGGCTCACGAGCGATGAAACGCGCCAACATCATGATCGTCGAGGACGACCGGGTCGTGGCCCGCGACATCCGCCAGCAACTCCAGCGCATGGGTCACGCGGTGGTGGCCGCCACCGCCGACGGCGAGCAGGCCGTGGCACTGGCCGCGCAGGCGCGCGCGGAGCTGGTGCTGATGGACATCCGCTTGGGCGGCCGCGTGGACGGCGTGGAGGCCGCGCGGCGCCTGCGCGCGCAGTGCGAGATCCCGGTGATCTTCCTCACCGCCTACGCGGACGACGAGACCCTGCGCCGCGCCGGCGAGACCGAGCCCTACGGCTACCTGCTCAAGCCCTTCGAGGACTCGCAACTGCGCACCACGGTGGAGATGGCGCTGTACAAGCACGCGGCCGAGCAGCGGCTGCGCGAGAGCGAGCGGGCCTTGCGCGCGGCCGAGGCCGAGGTGGCGCGCGTGGCGCAGCTCACGCGCATGAGCGAGCTGGCCGCGGCCATCGCGCACGAGATCAACCAGCCCCTGGCGGCCATCGTGGCCAATGCCGGCGCGGGGCTGAACTGGCTGCGGCGCGATCCGCCGGACCTGGCGGAAACGCGCGAGGTGCTGCAAAGCATCCGCGCCGACGGCCACCGCGCCGCCGAGACCATACGCAGCCTGCGGGCGCTGTCGCGGCGCAGCGGCCCCAGCTTCGCGTGCTTCGACCTCTCGGCGCTGGTGCGCGAGGTGGCCGAGCTCTCGCGCGAGGCCCTGCGCGAGCGCGGCGTGAAGCTCAACCTCGAAGGCGTGGTGCCGGGCGCCAGGGTGCATGCCGACCGCGTGCAAATACGCCAGGTGCTGCACAACCTGGTCACCAACGCCATGGACGCCATGGCGGAGGTGCCCGCGGGCGAGCGCTGGCTGATCCTGAGCGTGGCGCCGGCGCAGGCCGAAGGCACGGCCACGGTGACGGTGTCGGACACGGGCGTGGGCCTGCCCGCGGGCGACACGCGGCGGCTGCTGGAGCCCTTCTTCACGACCAAGGCCCACGGCATGGGCATGGGGCTGGCCATCTGCCGAGGCATCCTGGAAGCGCACGAAAGCCGCCTGGCCCTGGCGCCATCCACGCCGCGCGGCGCGGCGTTCAGTTTTGAATTGCGGCTGGATGACTTGAAATCCGGCTAGATACGTGAAAGGACTGCGCCATGCCTGAATTGCCAGCCGCTGCGGGCTCCCTGAATTTCGACGCGCTGGCACAGGCCATTGCCGACACACACCGCGAGTTGGCTGCGCAGGCGACGCGGGCCGTCAATCTCAGCCTCACGCTGCGCAATTGGCTCATTGGCCACCACATCGCCGAGTACGAGCTGGCGGGCAGCGACAGGGCCGTGTATGGCGACCGGCTGGTTGACCGCCTGGCAGAACGTCTTAAGGCCTTCGAAGTCCCGGGTTGTGACCGGCGTAACCTCTACCGGTATCGGACGTTCTTCCAGAGTTACCCACAGATTGTGGCAACGCTGTCGCCACAATTCGCCGCACTCTTGGCACAGGTTCCCCTTATGGCCCGCATGGCTGCCAGTGCGTCAGTGCCCTCGACGCTGGAAGAACAACTTTTCACTCGCCTCAGCTATTCGCACCTGGCGTTGCTGAGCGAGCTTACAAACCTGGAGCAGCGTCGTTTTTACGAAGTCGAGGCTGTGCGAGGCCAGTGGTCTTTGCGCGAGCTCAAGCGCCAGATGGCCAGCCTTTATTGGGAGCGCAGCGGCCTGTCCACTGACAAGGCCACGCTTTCCCAGCTCACGCAGGCCGATGCGCAAGTGCTCACGCCGGCACAGGTCATCCGCGATCCTTACGTCTTCGAATTCCTGGGGCTGAAGCCCGCCGAAGTCCTGCGCGAGGCCGACCTGGAAACCGCGCTGCTGGCGGGCATGAGCGACAGCCTGTTCGTGTCGCGCTACCAAGTGGAATTGCCGGCGCAGGAAGAGATGGCGGCCTTCGTGGAACGGGCGATAAGGGAGTTGGGAAGTTAGCGCCCTGGCCGCTCTCAATTCGCCAGCTCCGCCGTGCCGCCGCGTGCGCGCCGGGCGCCGGCGAAACCCGGGTAGGCCAGCGAGGCGGCTACCTCGGCCGTGACCAGGCCGCGGTGCTGCGCGACCATGGCCGCCTGGGTGCGCGAGCTGGCGTCCAGCTTGCCCAGGATGGACTTCACGTGGGTCTTGACCGTGCCTATGGACAGGCCGAGCTGGTTGGCCACCATCTTGTTGCTCCAGCCCGCGGCCATGAAGCCCAGCACCTCGGCCTCGCGGCTGGTGAGCGCCTGCTGCACCAGGCTGTCGGCGATGCGCCGTGCCACGGCCTGGTCCAGGTAGCGCTGGCCGCGGTGCACGGCCAGCACGCCGTCCACGATGTCCTCCAGCCTGCAGCCGTTGAGCACGTAACCCAGCACGCCGCGCAGCAGCGCCCGCTGCACGTCGGACTCGCTCTCCCGCTGCGTGACGACGAAGAGGCGCTGCGCCTGCAGGCCGTGGTGCGCCAGGTCCATGGCCGAGTCGTAATCGGCCACGACCACGCCGCCCGGGGCAGCCGCTGCCCCCGGCGCCTGCGCCTGCGCGTGGACCTGCACGCTGAAGCGGCCGTCGGCGAGCAAGGTGGCTTGAAGGCCCTGGCGCAGCAGGGCTTCCTTGTGGATGACCGTCACGGTGACGGTGGTTTCCGGGCTGGACGGGGCAACCGTGTGCATCGCAATCCCTTCCGATGGCGCGTACTGACAAGCCGCGACGGTAGGGGACGGCCCGACCGCTGCCTATTGAGCCTTGGTATAGGTGCACGCCCTGGCTCGTGCAGGTGAGGGGGGCGATGCGGCGCGGGCCGCGGCAGCCGGGCTGCATGGATGACGCCGGCCTCTGCCAATGGAGAGATTTGCTTTGGCCAAGGGCTGAGCAGACTGCACGCCGTGGTGGGCGCCCTGTGCCGGGCACATCGCCGACCGCACACCTCCAAACCATGCTGCCCCCGTAGGCAGCCCCCTGGCCTGAAAGGATTCGCCATGCCGCTCAACGCCCAACCCACGCCCGGCCGCCAACTGCTCACGCCCACCGACCACGCGCTGGTGATGATCGACTTCCAGTCGCAGATGTCCTTCGCCACGCACTCCATAGACGCGGTCACGCTGCGCAACAACGCCGCGCTGGTGGCGCGCGCCGCGGCCGGCTTCAAGGTGCCCACCATCCTGACCACGGTGGCCGAGAAGAGCTTCTCCGGGCCGATGTTCGAGGAGATCACCAGCGCCTTCCCCGGCCAGGAGATGCTGGACCGCACCTCCATGAACACCTGGGAGGACGCCAAGGTCATCGACGTCATCAACGCCATCGGCAAGACGCGGCTGGTGTTCTCCGGCCTGTGGACCTCGGTGTGCATCGTTGGGCCGACGCTGTCGGCGCTGGAGCAGGGCTTCGAGGTCTACGTGATCGCCGACGCCTGCGGCGACGTCTCCGCCGAGGCGCACCAGCGCGCCATGGAGCGCATGGTGCAGGCCGGCGCGCGGCCCATGACCTCGCTGCAATACCTGCTGGAGCTGCAGCGCGACTGGGCCCGCGGCGAGACCTACGACATGACCACCGGCATCGCCAAGCAGTTCGGCGGCGCCTACGGCCTGGGCATCAACTACGCCAAGACCATGTTCGGCGCGCACGAGGGCTGACGCTTTCACCTTGCCGCCGGCCGCCGGTGCCTGCGCCCTCCGGTGAGGGCAAGCACCGCGCGGCCCCTCCAGTGCCGTCGCGGAGTCTGCCGTGAAACCCTACATCGTCTCGGCCGCGCTCGGCCTTCTCGTGGGCGTGATCTACGCGCTGTTCAACGTGCGCTCGCCCGCCCCGCCGGTGATCGCGCTGGTGGGCCTGCTGGGCATCCTGGTGGGCGAGCAGATCCCGCCGCTGGTGAAACAGGCCTTCAAGGCGGAGGCCCGCGCCACCTCCTGGCTGCACCAGCAAGTCAAACCCCACATGTTCGGCGAGCTGCCCAAGTGCGCGTCCGACAGCGCCCAGGGCACGGCCCAAGCGACCACCACGGGACCCCAGCATGGTTGATACCGCACCCGACCTCATCCTCCACAGTGGGCGCTTCGCCACGCTCAACCGCGAGCAGCCCATGGCCCAGGCCGTGGCCATCCAGGACGGCCGCTTCGTGGCCGTGGGCGACGACGCCGAGGTGATGGCCCTGGCCGGGCTGCGCACCCGGCGCATCGACCTGCGTGGTCGCCGCGTGCTGCCCGGCCTCATGGACAACCACCTGCACCTTATACGCGGCGGCCTCAACTTCAACCTGGAGCTGCGCTGGGACGGCGTGCGCTCGCTGGCCGATGCCATGAGCATGCTCAAGCGCCAGGTGGACATCACGCCCGCGCCGCAATGGGTGCGCGTGGTGGGCGGCTTCACCGAGCACCAGTTCGCCGAGAAGCGCCTGCCCACGCTGGCCGAGATCAACGCCATCGCGCCGGACACGCCCGTGTTCCTGCTGCACCTGTACGACCGCGCGCTGCTCAACGGCGCGGCGCTGCGCGCCGTGGGCTACACGCGCGACACGCCGGAGCCCCCGGGCGGCGTCATCGAGCGCGACGCCCAGGGCAACCCCACGGGCATGCTGCTGGCCAAGCCCAACGCCGCCATCCTCTACGCCACGCTGGCCCGCGGACCCAAGCTGCCGCCGGAGATGCAACTGAACTCCACGCGCCACTTCATGCGCGAGCTCAACCGCTTGGGCGTCACCGGCGCCATAGACGCCGGCGGCGGTTTCCAGAACTATCCCGAGGACTACCAGGTCATCCAGCAACTGGCCGAGGCCGGCCAGCTCACCGTGCGCCTGGCCTACAACCTGTTCACGCAAAAGCCCAAGCAGGAGAAGGACGACTTCCTGCGCTGGACGGCCAGCTCCCGCTACAAGCAGGGCGACGACTACTTCCGCCACAACGGCGCGGGCGAGATGCTGGTGTTCTCGGCCGCCGACTTCGAGGATTTCCGCGAGCCCCGCCCCGAGCTGCCCGCGGCCATGGAGGACGAGCTGGAGGGCGTGGTGCGCATCCTGGCCGAGAACCGCTGGCCCTGGCGGCTGCACGCCACCTACGACGAGACCATCCGCCGCGCGCTGGACGTGTTCGAGCGCGTCAACCGCGACATCCCGCTGCAGGGGCTGAACTGGTTCTTCGACCACGCCGAGACCATCTCCGACGCTTCCATGGAGCGCATCGCCGCCCTGGGCGGCGGCGTGGCCGTGCAGCACCGCATGGCCTACCAGGGCGAGTATTTCGTGGAGCGCTACGGGCTGGAAGCGGCCGGGCGCACACCGCCGGTGCGGCGGCTGCTGGAGTCGGGCGTGAAGGTGTCGGCAGGCACCGACGCCACGCGCGTGGCCTCCTACAACCCCTGGGTGTCGCTCGCCTGGCTGGTCACGGGCAAGACCGTGGGCGGGCTGCAGCTCTACGCCCAGCGCGACTGCCTGGACCGCGAGACGGCGCTGCGCATGTGGACCGAGAACGTCACCTGGTTCTCCAACGAGGAGGGAAAAAAAGGCCGCGTGCAGCCGGGCTGGCTGGCCGACCTCACCGTGCCGGACCGGGACTTCCTCTCGTGCCCCGAAAGCGACATCGCCGACACCACCTCGCTGCTCACCGTGGTGGGCGGCAAGGTGGTCTATGCGGCGGGCGACTTCGCCGAGCTGGATGCGCCCCCGCCGCCGGCCCTGCCGGACTGGTCGCCCGTGCGCCGCTACGGCGGCTACGCGGCCTGGGGCGAGCAGGGCGCGCCCATGCAGGCCGCCCTGCGCAGCCAAGCGGCGCCGGGCTGCGGCTGCGCGCGTGCCTGCGGCGTGCACGGCCACGCGCACGCCAAGGCCTGGGGCAGCAGCGTGCCGGTAGCGCAGGGCCAGGACTTCAAGGACTTCTGGGGCGTGCTGGGCTGCGCCTGTTGGGCGGTGTGACATGGCGGCCCTGGTCAAGGTGATCCACGTGCCGGCGCCTGCCCTGCGCATGCTGCACGGCCTGGCGCTGCTGGGCCTGTGCGCGGCCTACCTGCAAGGCGGGCTGAACAAGGCGCTGGACTTTCCCGGCGCGGTGGCGGAGATGCGGCACTTCGGCCTCTGGCCCGCGGCGCCCATGGCCGTGGCCGTGGCCGTGGCCGTCATCGTGCTGGAGCTGGGCGCGTCGCTGCTGATCCTCAGCGGGCGCGGGCGCTGGTTGGGTGCCTTGCTGCTGGCGGCCTTCACGCTGGCCGCCACCTTCCTGGCCAACCGCTTCTGGCTGCTGGCGCCGCCGGAGCGCTTCATGGTGGAGAACGCCTTCTTCGAGCACCTGGGCCTGGTCGGCGGCTTTTTGCTGGTGGCGCTGCAGGACTGGGAAAGCCGCGCCGCGGCCCGCTTGTCCGGCGTGCAGGCCGTGGCGGGCGAAAGGGTGGCGCCATGAGCGCGGCGGGACAACCCAGCGCCGCCGCCGCGCCGGCGGCCTCATCAGGCGCCTTCGCCCCGCTGCGCCAGCCGGTGTTCGCGGTGCTGTGGTTCGCCATGGTGCTGGGCAACACGGGCAGCTTCATGCGCGACGTGGCCAGCGCCTGGGTAGTGACTGACCTGTCGGCCAGCCCCACGGCCGTGGCCCTGGTGCAAAGCGCCGCCACGCTGCCGGCCCTGCTGCTGGCGCTGCCGGCGGGGGTGCTGTCGGACATCCTGGACCGGCGCCGCTTTCTCATCGTCGTGCAGGTGTTGCTGATGGCGGTGAGCACGACGCTGATGCTGCTGGCCGCCGGCGGCGGGCTGACGGTGGCCACGCTCATCGGCCTGACCTTCGCCAGCGGCGTGGGCGCGGCGCTGATGGGGCCGGCCTGGCAGGCCATCGTCCCCGAGCTGGTCTCGCGCGACCAGGTGCGCGGCGCCACGGCGCTGAACTCGCTGGGCATCAACATCTCGCGCGCCATCGGCCCGGCGTTGGGCGGCGTGCTGGTAGCGGCCTTCGGCGCGGCCACGGCCTACGCGGTGGACGCGGCCAGCTACCTGGCGGTGATCGCGGCGCTGTGGTGGTGGCGCCGGCCGGCGCAGGCGCCGGATGCCTTGTCCGAGCGCTTCTTTGGCGCCTTCCGCGCGGGCCTGCGCTACACGCGCGCCAGCCGCGCGCTGCACCGAGTGCTGCTGCGCGCGGCCGTGTTCTTCGCCTTCGGCAGCGCGCTGTGGGGCCTGCTGCCGCTGGTGGCGCGGCGCCTCCTGGGCGGCGATGCCGGTTTCTACGGGCTGCTGCTGGGCGCCGTGGGTGCCGGCGCCATTGCCGGCGCGGTGCTGCTGCCCAAGCTGCGCGCCAGGCTGAGTGCCGACGCGCTGCTGCTGGGCTCGGCGCTGGTGGTGAGCGGCGTCATGGCGGCGCTGACGGCCGGGCCGGGGCGCGTGCCGGCCCTGGTGCTGATGCTGCTGCTGGGCGCGGGCTGGATCGTGGCGCTGACCACGCTCAACGGCACCGTGCAGGCCATCCTGCCCAACTGGGTGCGCGGGCGCGGGCTGGCCGTCTACCTGATGGTGTTCAGCGGCGCCAGCGCCGCCGGCAGCCTCGGCTGGGGTTTAACTGCGCAGGCGCTGGGCGTGCCGGCGGCACTGCTGATCGCGGCCGCGGGTGGGCTGGTGGCGGCGCTCGTGATGTGGCGGCTGAAACTGCCGGCGGGCGACGCCGACCTGCAGCCCGCCGAGCACTGGCCGCAGGCCGCGGGCTCGCAGGAGCACGCGCCGGAGCGCGGGCCGGTGATGGTGCAGGTGGAGTACCGCGTGCGCGTGGAGGACCGGCCGGCCTTCCTGGAGCTGCTGCGCCGCCTGGGCGAGGAGCGGCGGCGCGACGGCGCCTTCTCCTGGGGCGTGTTCGAGCACACGGCGGACGCGCAGCGGGTGGTGGAGTGGTTCCTGGTCGAGTCCTGGGGCGAGCACCTGCGCCAGCACCGGCGCGTATCCAAGGCGGACGCGCAGGTGCAGGCGCAACTGCGCGAGCTGCACATCGGCGAGGGCAAGCCGGCCGTTGGGCACTGGGTGGCGTTGGAGTAGGCCGGTCAGGGCGAATCGGCCCGCGCCATCTTGGCCCGCAGCAGGGCCGCGGTTCGGCTTGTAGGACCGCCCTTTTTGACAACATACCGGTTGCTCAAACCACAAAACCATCCCTCTGCGGCCGCACCTTTTTCAGGTGAAGTCAGGGAATCGCAGCGTGGAAAAGCGGAGGGCGCTGCCCAAATGAGTCGCCCCATCGAACCGCGTATGTTGTTTCAGCAGTCTGGCCAGCGCCCTTGAGCGCAACCCCTCATGGCCCTCACCGCAGCTCCGCCGCCCGCGGCATGTCCGCCCCGCGGCGTGAACAAGTCAGCGCCGCCGCCCGCGCGGCAAAGCGCAGCGCCTGCTCCAGCCGCACGGCGGGTAAGGCCAACAGCGCGGCGGCGTCCAGGGCCTGCGCCTCGCCCAGGGCGCACAGCAGCGCGGCCTGGAAGGTGTCGCCCGCGCCCACCGTGTCCACCACCGCCGTGGCGGGCGCAGTCACCTGCAGCCGCTCGCCGCGCCGCCAGGCCAGCGCCCCGTCGGCGCCGCGCGTCACCACCACCAGCGTGCAGCCGGCGGATAGCCAGTCCCGCGCCACCGCCTCGGCCGTGCGGCCGGAGTAGAGCAGCGCCAAATCCTCCTCGCTGACCTTGACCAGGTCGGCGCTGGCCACCATGGCCTGCACCGTGGCGTGCCAGCGCTCCAGCGCGGGCTCCACGTTCAGCCGCACGTTGGGGTCGTAGGCGATCAGCCGCCGCCCCTTCTCGGCCGCGGCCAGCGCGCGCAGCGTGCCCGCCGTGGGCTCCACCACCATGGCGTAGGAGCCGAAGTGCAGCGCGCGCACCGCGGCCGGCAGCTCCCGCAGGTGCTGCGGCAGCAAGGAGCGGTCGGCGCAGCCCTCGCCATGGAAGGCATAGGCCGGCACACCGTGCTCGTCCACGCCCACCAGGCTCAGCGTCGTGGGCGCAGGCAGGCGCGCCACGCAGCCCGTGTCCACGCCTTCCTCGCGCAGCGCACGCATCAGGCGCTCGCCCAGGAAGTCCGTGGACACGGCGCTCAGGAAACCCGTCTCGCAGCCCAGCCGCGACAGGCCCCGCGCCACGTTGAAGGGCGAGCCGCCCACGCGCGCATCCAGCGCCACGCCGTCGGCGCTGTCGCCCGCGCCGAACACGTCCATCAAGGCCTCGCCACACACCATGAACATCGCTTCTCTCCAGAGTCACGGCGCCGTCTGAAAGCGCCTCTTCATGGCCGCCATGCTGAGGCACGCCCGCCGCTTCCGACAGCGGGTTTTCCATTAATCATTCAGCTTGATTTATTTAAACCCGTGGCCGAGACTTGTCTCACCCCGGACGCAACAGCGGCGCTACCGCGGGAGTTCGACAAGGAGACATGCATGCTGAAGCGAACAGCCCTCGCGGCCTTGGGCGCCGTGGCGCTCACGGCCGCCGCGGCGCCCAAGGATGAGCGGCCGGTGGTCGGCCTGATCACCAAGACCGAAACCAATCCCTTCTTCGTGAAGATGAAGGAGGGCGCCGCCGCGGCGGCCCAGGCGCAGGGCGCCGTGCTGCTGACGGCTTCCGGCCGCAGCGACGGCGACAACCTGGGCCAGGTGGCGGCCATGGAAAACATGGTGGCCGCAGGCGCGAAGACCATCCTGATCACGCCCAACGACGCCAAGGCCATCGTGCCCACGCTGCGCCGCGTGCGGGCCAAGGGCGTGCAGGTGATCGCGCTGGACAGCCCCACCGACCCGCAGGACGCCACCGATGCGCTGCTGGCCACCGACAACTACCAGGCCGGCGTGCTCATCGGCCAGTACGCCCGCTCGGCCCTGGGCGGCAAGAAGCCGGTGATCGCCACGCTGGACCTCTTTCCCGGCCACCCCGTGGGCGCGCAGCGGCACAACGGCTTTTTGAAGGGCTTCGGCCTGAAGAGCCTGGAGGCCGGCAGCAAGTTGCTGGCGCAACCCGCCGAAGTGGCCTGCATGGCCGACAGCTATGGCGACCAGGCCAAGGGGCAGACCGTGATGGAGAACTGCCTTCAGAAGAACCCGGACATCAACCTCGTCTACGCCATCAACGAGCCGGCCGCGGCCGGTGCCTGGCGCGCGCTGCGCGCGGCGGGCAAGGAGAAGGGCGTGACCATCGTCTCGGTGGACGGCGGCTGCCAGGGCGTGCGCGACGTGGGCGCCGGCGCTATCGCCGCCACCTCGCAGCAGTACCCGCTGCGCATGGCCGCACTCGGCGTGCAGGCCGGCGTGGAGTACGCGCGCACGGGCCAAAAGCTTTCCGGATTCATGGACACCGGCGTGAACCTCGTCACCGCCCGCCCGGTGGAAGGCGTCGCCAGTCTCGACGTCGCCAAGGGCACTGAACTTTGCTGGGGTAAGAAATGAGCATGGCCTTGAACACCACACCCGCCGTCAAGAATGCAGTGAGCCACCTGCCGCCGCTGGCCGCCCTGGGCCCGCTGCTGGCGCTGCTGGCCGCCTGCGCCTTCTTCGCGGTGCAAAGCGACCGCTTTCTCACCGCGCCCAACCTCACGCTCATCCTGCAGCAGGTGATGGTGGTGGCCGTGATCGCCATCGGCCAGACGCTGATCATCCTCACCGCCGGCATCGACCTGAGCTGCGGCATGGTGATGGCGCTGGGCGGCATCGTGATGAGCAAGCTCGCCACCGAGATGGGCCTGCCGCCCGCCGCGGCCATCGCCTGCGGGCTGGCCGTCACCATGGCCTTCGGCCTGCTCAACGGGCTGCTGGTGACCAAGGTGAAGTTGCCGCCCTTCATCGTGACGCTGGGCACCATGAACATCGCCTTCGCGGTGACGCAGCTCTACTCGCAGTCGCAGACCATCACGGAGCTGCCGTCATCGCTGATTTCCCTGGGCGAGACTTTCACGATTGGCAGCACCTCCATCGCCTGGGGCGTGCTGCTGATGCTGGCGCTCTACGGCATTACCTCGTTCGCGCTGAAGGAGACGGCGCGCGGCCGCCACGTCTATGCCGTGGGCAACAACCCCGAGGCGACGCGCCTGACGGGCATCCCGACGCAGCGCGTGCTGCTGGGCGTGTACGTGCTCGCCGGCCTGTTCTACGGCCTGGCCTCGCTGCTCTCCGTGGGCCGCACCGGCGTGGGCGACCCCAACGCGGGCCAGACCGAGAACCTGGACGCCATCACGGCCGTGGTGCTGGGCGGCACGAGCCTGTTCGGCGGCCGCGGCGCGGTGCTGGGCACGCTGGTGGGCGCGCTGATCGTGGGCGTGTTCCGCAACGGGCTGACGCTCATGGGCGTCTCGTCGATCTACCAGGTGCTGGTCACCGGCATTCTCGTCATCCTGGCCGTCGCGGCCGACCAGCTTTCGCACAAGGGAGCGCGCTGATGAACACCGAAACGCTGACCCGTCCCGCCCCGGCCACCGCTGCCCGCGCCGCCTCGGCGCCCCTGGTGATGCAGGCCCGCGGCCTGATCAAGCGTTACGGCCAGGTCACGGCCCTGGACGGCGCGGACTTCGAATTGCGTGCCGGCGAGATCCTGGCCGTGATCGGCGACAACGGCGCCGGCAAGTCGTCGCTCATCAAATGCCTGTCGGGCGCCTCGATTCCCGACGAGGGCGAGATCCTGCTCGACGGCCAGCCCGTGCGCTTCGGCAGCCCGATTGATGCCCGCCGCGCCGGCATCGAGACCGTCTACCAGGACCTGGCCGTGGCCCCGGCCATGACGATTGCGGAGAACTTGTTCCTGGGCCGCGAGCTGCGGCTGCCGGACTGGCGCGGCAAGGTGCTGCGCATGCTGGACAAGAAGACCATGCTGGAGCAGAGCATCGAGCGGCTCAACGACCTCAAGGTCGGCATCCGCTCCATGACGCAGCCCGTCTCCACGTTGTCGGGCGGCCAGCGCCAGTGCGTGGCGGTGGCGCGGGCAGCGGCCTTTGCGCGGCACGTGGTGATCATGGACGAGCCCACGGCGGCCCTGGGCGTGAAGGAGGGCAACATGGTGCTGGAGCTGATCCGGCGCGTGCGCGACCGCGGCCTGCCCGTGGTGCTGATCAGCCACAACATGCCGCACGTGTTCGAGATTGCCGACCGCATCCACGTCGCCCGCCTGGGCCGCCGCGCGGCGGTGCTGGACCCTAAGAAAATCAGCATGAGCGACACCGTGGCGGTGATGACCGGCGCCATGCGGCCGGAGCAGATTCCGGCCGAGTGCCTGGCCCACTGAACGCCGCCACACCCCCGAGGGAGAGAGACCGTGACCGAAGACCTGCTTGACCACGCCGCCGCCGACGATGCGGCTGCCGCCGCACCGCGCCTGAAGCCGCGCGGCTCCAGCCAAGGGGGCTTGCGCCAGTACAACGAGCGTGTGGTGCTGCACGCCATCCGCCTGAACGGCGCGCTGCCGGGGGCGGAGCTGGCGCGACTCACGGGGCTGACGGCGCAGACGGTGTCGCAGATCAGCAAGCGGCTGCTGGAAGAAGGTCTGCTGGTGAAGGGCGCCCCGGTGCGCGGCAAGGTGGGCCAGCCCTCGGTGCCGCTGGGCCTGCGCCCCGACGGCGCCTTTGCCGTGGGCGTGCACGTGGGCCGCCGCCAGTTGGACACGGTGCTGGTGGACTTCCTGGGCACGGTGCGCGAGCGCTGGAGCCTGGAATACGACTTCCCGGACCCGCAGGCGGTGCTGGCCGAGATCGAGCAGCGGCTGGCGACCTTGCGCGCGGGACTGGGGCCGGAAGGCAGCGAGCGCGTCATCGCCATCGGCCTGGCCGCCCCGCAGTCCATGGGCGGTTGGGCGTCGCTGCTAGGCGTGGACCCGGCGCAGGCGGCGCGCTGGAGCGGCGTCACGCTGCACGAGGAGCTGGCGCGCCGCACGGGGCTGCCCGTGCAGCCGCTCAAGGACACGGCCGCCGCCTGCGTGGCCGAGCTCGTCGCCGGGCGCGGCCGCAGCCTGCACAGCTTTCTCTATCTCTTCGTGGACACGCTCATAGGCGGCGGCTTGGTGGTGGACAGCCGCCTGCGCGCCGGCCTGCACGGCAATGCGGGCGCGGTGGGCTCGCTGCCGCTGGGCCTGGCGCCGGGCCAGGGCGGCGCGGCGCCGGCGCAGTTGCTGAGCGTGGCGTCCCTCCTGGGCCTGGAGCAGCGCTGGCACCAGGCGGGCCTGGCGTCCGACGCGCTGGCGCAGGGCCAGGCGCTGCAGGCGCCCTGGCGCGAGCACACCGAGATTTGGTTGCAGGAAGCGGGGCGGGCCATCGCCATGTCCGCCAACACGGCGGCCTGCCTGCTGGACCTGGAAGGCGTGGTGATCGACGGCGCCTTCAGCCGCGAGCTGCTGCAGGCGCTGGTAAGGGAGGTGGAACAGTCCCTAGCGCTCTACGACTGGGAAGGCGTGGCACGGCCGCAATTGGCGGCCGGGACGATTGGGGCGGATGCGCGGGCGGTGGGGGCGGCGTTATTGCCGCTTTATTTGTATTTCGCGCCGGATAGGGATTTATTTCTCAAAATTGATGATTGAGTGGGGCGCGTGTTTTGATTTGTTCCGCCTTGAACATGCAACGCTGATAGTTTCAGCGGCGGCCAGCGTAAATCTGGGCCGCCGCCTCAAGATAAAAAAAGGGGCGGCTCCCTGCAAACCGTCTGGTCGCTGGCGAAAACATGACTTGCTTCTAGCCACGCTGCGCCGCCGTCCACGCATGGTGCGGCAGCGGCGCGCACTCAGGAGCAACTACGTGTGCCAAGGCACTGCCAACCTTATCAAGCCTTGCAGCACAACAGCTTCTTTTAAAACAGAAAGGACTGAGCTTTTAGGATCAGAAGGAGATTAAAATTTACTTTTTTGTTTTATAAAAACTATGAGTTCCATCCAGAAACACGACATAGAAGGTATTGCAGTCAAAATAAAAACCTTCGCTTGTTTTCTCCCTTAATTCATACTCCTTTGGGACAACAAATCCCACTAATCGAGAAGCCCTATCCAGCCTAAATCTACCCCATTGCGCTTGATGCGGCACATGTCTTGGGTGTGTAAATTCAGAGTTTTGCGGAAACGCTCCATATATAGACAAAACATTGCCAATTTTCCCAATTGGGGTATTCATCCAGTGGATCAAAGTCTCCTTTCCGTAGTCCCTCAGTTTCTCTAAAAGGCATATCAGCCGCTGATGATCCCAGTCACAGAAATTCTGACCTGCAGATTGCACATCAAAGTAAGAAAAATTGAACTTACATCGACGTCTTATATCACACGACTCAACGTTAAGGCTCGCTGTTACGACGTTCGATATAAATTCTTTTTTCTTGGAGTTCCCAAAACCCTTTTTCATAAACGAGGAACCCCTCCAACCTTACCTTCATTATAAGGCGAAACAATGGATCGATCGTTCCTCAGAACATCGCCAGGAATCTCATCCAGCCTATATGCAAAGCTTTCATTTTCCCTTTTATTTACAAGATAGGTTCTATACCTACCCATAAAGTCCATTATTTCCGAATTGTGGGTAGAAAAAATAATTTGAGCATTATTCTTGTTTTTCTCCTCATCCACGAAAAACTCTAGCAGCTTCGGCAATATATGAGGATGAAGATACATATCAAACTCATCCAAAACCAAAACCCCGCCAGCCTCTAGAGCAGCTTTATATACTGTCAGACTTTTAAATAGCTGCCTAGTTCCACTAGACTCCGTTATTGGAGTAACAGGCTTATATTCCCCATTGACCTCATGAAGGAAAACCGGATAATGTCCCTTTGCAGCCTCATCATCAACCTCCACAATTCTTATTTTCTTTATACCAACATCGCATCCAGCAATAAAATTTTCCGTAAATTCCAGATATTCTTTATTAGAGCTCAGAAATTTAGAAATCTTTTTTATGTCAAACCCCTCCTCCCTCGTTCCGCCAAACGTTAAGTTTGATATCACACCAGAAAAGAAAAGATGAACATCTCTAAGCTCAGACAGATCATATTGATGAGCGGTAGAAATTAAAGAAGCATTACTTCTCAGCTTCATTACCTTAAAATTGGCCAAAGATTTAGCCACAAAAACAATCTCATTTTTCAATCTTTCAATGATCTTTGTTTTTCTTTTTTGAGTCTTATATATTGCCTCCCTTTCAACCCCACTTGGCATAGCCGACAGCTCATACAAGTACTCGACACCATTCACTTCGAACTCAACAAAAAATTCGCTAGGCTCTTGACTATTGAAAAAATTATCAAAAGCCAAGCCTTCCTCAGGGGCAGAAGAAAAAGATTTGGCAGCGAAATCAGCAACAAATGCAAGACCTTTCAGAAGGTGCGTCTTGCCAGATCCATTTGCCCCTTTCATACATATTGCAGGGCTATATTTTTTCCCATGAGAAATAGATTTAGGACAATTTGAGTCCAATCGAAAAGATATACTTACCCCTTCTTTAAATGAAAAGAAGTTCTTCAGTCCGTATTCAAGCAGCATGCAATGACCTTATCGGCAACTTCCGTCGAAAACGACGGAAAACACCAACATGATACATGCCTACAGCAGGCGTTCTTCACCAGCATGATGCATGTCGCAAAAAGCAGTCGCAGACCAACCCAACAGCACTTCCCGCTATACACACGCAGCCGACAGTTCATCCCTGCCGTGGCCGCACCTTACCCAGCCCCACCACAAACATCAGCGCATTGGCCCGCGTCACACCGACCTTCTGCCCAGCCTTGTAAAGCGCCGACCCAAGACCGAACCCACTGGCCCTGCGTCTTTTGCCCCCACGCCCCCCACCGGCACCTGCGCAATCGAACTCTCCTTAAGGGGCGGAAGCATTCAAGGCAGACTTTTGAGCCCGTTACATGAAACGCGCCCAAGGAGTTCGCCATGGCTACCCCCACCAGCCAACGCGTCAGGAAGCACCGCGAAGGACTGCGCCAGGCGGGCATGCGTCCGGTGCAGCTCTGGGTGCCTGACACCCGGGCGCAGCAATTCACGCAGGAGTGCCGGCGGCAATGCCTGCTCGTGGCCCAGGCTGACGCGGCTGATCCCGAAGTGTTCGAGGTACTGGATGCCGCTCTGGACGATCTGGAGGGTTGGCACGCGTGAAGCGCGGCGACTTTGTCACCATCGCCATGCAAGGTGACTTTGAGAAACCGCGCCCAGCCCTGGTGGTACAGGCAGACCAGTTCGAGGCCCTGGCCACGGTGACAGTGCTCCCTGTCACCAGCACCTTGGTCGATGCGCCATTCATGCGCATCACGGTTGAGCCCGACGCGCGCAATGGGCTGTCCAAACCTTCCCAGGTCATGGCCGACAAGGCCGTGACGGTCAAGCGCGACAAGGTCGGCCCAGTCTTCGGTACAGCCAGCGATGAAGTCATGGGCGCCGTGGGCCGGGCGCTGGCGGTGTTCCTGGGCATCGTGTGAGCGCGGCCATTGATGCGGTGATTCAGGCGGGCCGCCGGCAGCTCATCCCTGACGTGACCGCACCTCACCCAACGCCGCCACAAATAGCAGCGCATTGGCCCGCGTCGCGCTGACCTCCTGCCCCGCCCTGTAAAGCGCCGACCCAAGGCCGAATCCGCTGGCCCCGGCCGCCATCAACGGCCCGACGTCTGTTGCCCCCACACCGCCCACCGGCACCAGCGCAATCCCGTCATCCATCACCGCCCGCCAAGCCTTGAGCACCTTCACCCCCAACTGCTCAAACGGAAACAGTTTCAGACCGTCAGCCCCAGCCTTCAGCGCCTGAAACGCCTCCGATGGCGTCGCGACGCCCGGCACCGCCGCCAAACCCTTCGCCTTGGCCGCCGCAACGATCTCCACATCCAAATGCGGCGTCACGATCAGCTCGCCACCGGCCGCCTGCACCGCCGCCACGTCCGCCAGCCGAAGCACGGTGCCGGCGCCTATGACGGCGTCCGCCGGCAGCGCCTGGCGCATGGCTTCGATGCTGCGCAGCGGCTGCGGCGAGTTCAGCGGCACCTCGATCACGCGAAAGCCGGCCTCGTACAGGGCCAGCGCATGGCCCACGGCCTCGTCAGGCCGCACGCCGCGCAAGATGGCGATCAGCGGGCAGGCGCCGAAGGCGCGGGCGTAGCCGGCATGCGGCGGCAGGGAAGAAAAGTCGCTCATGGCGCAGTCCTTGGAAATTTTCAGGAGAGGGCGCCCGCCGCCCCCAGCAGCCCGGCTTCCCGGGCGATGTGGAACAGGCCGTGCTCGGTCGTCTGCGCCAGCATCGGCACGTCCAGCCCCTGGGCGTGCGCCAGCGCCATCCGGTAGCGGCGGCAAAGTGAAACGTCGCCGATGAGGCCCAGCGTCCAGTCCGGCCACGTGAAACCTTCGGCGGACAAAACGGCCGACAGGCCGGCCAGCTCGTGGCCTATGAGCAGGCCGGAGAGGTAGTCGGCCTGCTCGCGCGCGGGCAACTGGCCCGTCAGGCCCAGCGTGCGCGTGCTGAAGATGGTGGCCAGCACGCCGGCCTGGCCGTGGTGGCGGGCCGTGTCCACGCCGCGCAGGAAGGCGGCGTCGTGCGGCTCGTCGGCCGGCTGCATGCCCCGGCCCAGGATGGTGTGCTCGCGCAGCACCCCGAACACCTCGCCCGTCATGAAGGTGAAAAAGCGCGTCACCTGGCCGCCTTCCACGAACACCCACTTGGAATGCGTGCCGGGCAAGCCCAGCAGCGCGCGGGGGCTGCGGCGCAAGGCGTCGTCGGACACCAGCGCGCCCAGCACCTGCGTTTCCTCGCCGCGCATCACGTTGGGCAGCGCGCCGTCCTGCAGCAGGCCCGGGACGATGTGGACGTCCACACCGCGCCCGCTGCGCACAGGGACCAGGCCGCGCGCCAGCGGCGCGAGATCGGCCGGCGTGCGCACGTAGGGCGCCTCTTTCCAGCCCTGCACGCTGCCCACCATGCCGGCGGCGATGACGGGCAGCGCGCGCGCCTCCAGCCAGTCGCCGCACAGCTTTTCAAACGCGTCGTCGCAGCCGCCCAGGTCGGCCGGCCGCGGCAGCCGCATCACGCCCATGGAGGACGTGCGCGACGCCAGCACGCGGCCGTCGCCGTCGAACAGGTAGGCGCGCAGCGAGGTCGTGCCCCAGTCCAGGCCTATGAGCGCGGCGGATTGAATCGGGTCGGTGTCCATGGCGGGTCGCCTCGGGTTGGGTCGCTGCGCTCTCGGCGCAGCAATGTCGCTTCACATAATTCCTATTGCAGGGCTTGGCACTACAGCACGTCCGCCGCCGACAGCGAGGGCGTGGCCGCCATGCGCTCGGAGATGGCGCGGCAGGCCGCCAGCAGCGGCTCGACGTAGGCCGACACCACGTCGGCCTTTTGCCGGAAGCGCAGCGTGGTCACGCTGATGGCCGCCACCGGCGCGCCCTGCTGGCCGAAGATGGCTGCGCCGAAGCACTGGATGCCGGCCTCGTTCTCCTCGTCGTCCACCGACCAGCCGCGCTCGCGCACCAACGCGAGCTGCGCCCGCAGCGCGTCGCGGTCGGCCAGCGTGTTGGGCGTGTAGCGCGTGAGCTCCAGCGTGGACACCAGCGCCTCGCGCGTCGCCTCGTCCAGCATGGAGAGATACGCCTTGCCGACGGCGGTGGCGTGCAGGCACACGCTGGTGCCTATGCGCGAGGCCATGCGCACGGCGCTTGGGCTCTCCAGCTTCTCGATGTAGACCATGCTCGCGCCGTTGGGCACGGCCAGGTGCACGGTCTCGCCGGTCAGGTCGCGCAGGCGTTTCAGTTCCTCCACGGCCGCCAGGCGCAGCTCAGAGCGGCCCCAGCTGCGGCTGGCCAGCTGGATCAGCCGCGGGCCCAGCGCCAGCGTGCCGGCGGCGGGCTTGTCCACGAGCAGCCCCTCGGCCAGCAGCGCCTGCACGATGCGGTGCACCGTTGGGCGCGGGTAGCCGCTTTCGCGCGCCAGCATGGCCACCGTCACCGGGCCGGACGCGTCCGCCGCCAGTTGCAGCACGTGCATGAATTTCGAAAAGGCTGCGGCGCCGGCCACCGGCGGTGGCAGGCCCGCGGCGGCGGCGCGGGAGGTGGGCATGGTGAGGCTCAGGGACACAAGGGCACCCGGGATTGTCGTGCGCTCATCCAGGGCCGACGCCATGCCGGCCGCCCTCAGGCCACCATGTAGCCGCCGTCCACCGGCAGGATCACGCCGGTCATGAAGGCGGCGGCGGGCGAGCACAGGAAGGCGACGGCCTCGGCCACGTCCTGCGGCCGGCCCCAGCGCTTGAGCGGCGTGCGCGCCAGGATGGGGCCGCTGCGCTCGGGGTCGTCCTGCAGCGCCTGCGTCAGCGGCGTGGCGATCCAGCCCGGCGCCACGGCGTTGACGCGTATGCCGTCGTCCGCATACGCGATGGCCAGCGACTTGGTGAGCTGCGCGACGCCTCCCTTGCTGGCGGCGTAGCCCGGCACCAGCGAGCCGCCGAAGAAGCTGAGCATGGACGCCATGTTGACGATGCAGCCGTCGCGCCCGGCCAGGAGTGGGCGCGCCGCGGCGCACACGCGCATGGTGCCGGTGAGGTTGACGGCCAGCACCTGCTCGAAGACGTCCGGGTCGTGTTCGGCGCCGCGGCGGATGATGCCGGCGCAGTTCACCACCAGGTCCAGCGTGTCCAGGCCGTCGAAGAGGCGCTCCACCTCGGCCGCGCTGCTCACGTCGCCCAGGCTGACTTCGATGTCGCCCAGCGGCTCGCCGGCATCGCGGCCAACGGCCACCACGCGCGCACCCAACGCGGCCAGCCGGCGGGCGATGCCCGCGCCTATGCCCTGCGTGCCGCCGGTCACGAGCGCGGTGCGGCCAGCGAAGAGATCGTTCTTGAAAGTCATGGCGTGCTCCGCCGCGCCCTGCACCCCCGCGGGCGCCAAGGCGCGGCCACAGGTCAGAAATCAGTTCTTCAGGTTGAGCTTGGACATCAGCGTCTTGAAGTAGCCGTTGTCGCGCTCCATGGAGGCCTTGAAAGCCTGGCCGTCGGCGTAGTCGTAGCCCAGGTAGAGCTTGTCCATGGCCTCGCGCAGTTGCGGCTCCTGGGCGATCTTGGCGGTGGCGCTGCGCAGCGTGGCCAGCACGTCCGGCGGCGTGTTCTTGGGCGCGGCGATGCCGCGCCAGGTGCCGATCACGAGGTCGATGCCGCGCTCCTTGAGCGTGGGCACCTTCTCGAAGCCCTTCACCCGCTGCTCGGCCATCACGGCCAGCGTCTTGAGCTTGCCGCCCTGCACGAAGGTGGTCACCTCGGCCGGGCTCACGGCCACGGCCTCGATGTGCCCGCCCATGAGCGCCTGCACCGCCGGGCCCGCGCCCTGGAAGGGGATGTGGCTGAACTTCACGCCCGTCTTGTCCTCCAGCGCCGCGGCGGCCAAGTGCCAGATGGAGCCGTTGCCCGCGTTGCCCATGCGCATGCGCTCGGGGTCCTTCTTGGCGGCGGCCAGGAACTCCTCCACCGTGTTCCAGGGCGCGTCGGCGCGCACGGTGATGGCGGACTGGTCGGCGTTCAGGCGTGCGATGGGCTGCAGGTCGTCGTGGCTGAACTTGGCCAGGCCCAGGTGCGGCAGCGTGACCAGCTCGACCGTGACCACGGCGAGCTTGTAGCCGTCCGGCTTGGCGTTGATGACTTCGCTCCAGCCGATGGCGCCGCTGGCGCCGGGGCGGTTCACGACCACCATGCTCTGCGGCAGGTGCTTGCGCGCGGCATCGGCAAAGGCGCGGGCCAGCGCGTCCGTGCCGCCGCCGGGCTGGAAAGGCACGACCAGCTCAATGGGGTGAGTGGGATAGCCCTGCGCCAGCGCGGGGCCGGTGGCCAGCGCCGTGGCGGCCAGGGCGAACAGGGGCGCGGCGGCCAGCAGGCGGCGGCGGGATGCGTTCATGGGGTTGTCTCCTTGGGTTCTCGTGGCAACGAGGAAGGTGGTCCGCTGCGGTGCAGCGTGGGTTTTTTTCGACGGGTTCAGTAGGTGGCGCGGCCGCCCGACAGGTCGAACACCGCGCCGGTGGAAAAGCTGCAGGCGTCGCTGCACAGCCAGGCGGCCAGCTCGGCCACCTCCTGCGGCTCGCCCAAGCGGCCCATGGGGCTCTTGTCGACCATGGTCTGCACGTGGGCCGGCGCCATCTGCGCCAGCAGCGCGGTGCGCACCGCGGCCGGGGCGATGGCGTTGACGCGCACCCCCGTGGCGGCCAGCTCCTTGCCCAGCGCCTTCACCAGCGCGATCACGCCGGCCTTGGCCGCGCTGTAGGCCGTGGCGTTGGGCGTGCCCTCCTTGCCGGCGAGCGACGCGATGGCCACGATGCGGCCGGCGTCGGCACGGCGCATGGCGGGGACGACGGCGCGGCAGACGTTGAAGCTGCCCACGAGGTTGACGTCCACGATGCGCTGCCACTCGGCGGGGTCGTAGTCGTCCAGCGGCACGGTGGGCCCGGCGTAGCCGGCGCTGTGCACGAGGTGGTCCATGCGCCCGTGGCGCGCCAGCGTGGCCTGGGTGGCGGCGGCGAGGCTGGCGCGGTCGGTGACGTCCACGGCGCAGGCCAGGGCGGGCGGCAAGTCCCGGACGGCCTGCGGCAGGTCCCAGACCACCACGGTGGCGCCGTCCGCGCGCAGCCGCTCGGCGATGGCGGCGCCTATGCCGCTGGCCCCGCCCGTCACCACCGACACGCGGCCGGCAAAGTCGTAGCGCGGCATGGTGCTCACCGGATGAACTGGTCCACGAAGCTCTCGCCCAGGCCTGCCTCGCGGTAGTGCTTGCGGCACAGGTCGATCTTGGTGAAGACGTCCTCGTAGCCCGTGACGGCGCCCCAGGGGTCCGTGTAGACCATCACGCCGTTGACCTGGAAGAAGGTGATCATTTCCTCCACCCCTTCCGGCACCACGAGGGTGTGCGTCTCGCCCGGCGGCTCGAACACGTAGCTGCCCTCGGTGGCCTCCCAGTCGTGCTCCAGGTAATGCCAGCGGCCCTTGAGCACGAAGCCGTGCACGGGCTGCGGATGGCGGTGGCGGCTGAGCACGCCGCTCTTGCGCACGCGCAGCAGGTTCATCCAATAGCCCTGGGCCGTGTTCAGGCACAGCGGCCGGAACCAGACGTTCTCGGCCTGCGGCACCCACAGCCGCTCGTCCTCGGGAATGGCGTGCGGGATCACGATCTCCGCCTGCGCCTCCCGCGGCATGGGCAACTGGTAAGGCATGCGGGGGTCGGCGTCGTGCTGGTTGGGCATGTCGGTTCCTGGTGCTGCTATGTCCACATTGTGGACACTTGATCCACATCATGGATGCATTCTAGGAACCGGTTTCAAGATCAGACAGTCGGGTAAATGCGGAGGGCTGCCGCGCCAGCGTGCCGCTTCGTTTGGACGGGTGGACGGACGGACGGACGTGCGGGCGGGTGGCGCGGCCGGCTCAGGCCGGCGGCTGGCCGCGCCGCCGCGGGACGAGCTCGTCAAAGCCCGTGGCCGGGTCGGCCTCGCGGCTGAAGTGCCACTGCGGCAGCAGCACCAGCAGCACTTCGGCGGTGGTGCGCACGCGGCATCCGTAGCCCAGGTGGCCGCCCAACACGCGGCCCTGGGAGTCGGAGAGGCTCGCGTGCAGGTGCGAGCCGTTGACGGCCACGCTGCCCGCCAGGGTGAGCACTTCCAGCGGGCCGTCCAGCCGCAGCGCCTCGGGGGCGCCGGCCAGGCGCAATTGGGCTTGCGCCAGGCTGCCCATGCCGGCGGCCACGAAACCGGCCTCGCAGCCCTGCCCGGCCAACGCCGCTTCGAGCGCGCGGCGCAGGTCGTCGCCGGGGTGCAGGCGCAGGGGTAAAAAAGCGTCGTCCTTCATGCGGGCAGCGTAGCGGGTCGGCGGCGCGCGTCAGGTGCGGCGCCTGCGCGCAGCGACGCCCACCATGAGCACGCCGGCCAGCATCAGCGCGTAGGTGGACGGCTCCGGGATGCTGGTGGGCACCTGGCCGCGCGACCACACGCCGAACTTGCCCCACAGCGTGGCCTGGTGGTCCAGGTCGTTGCGCAGCAGCACGGGGAGCTCGCCCGTCTCGTGCACGGAGAAGGGCTGCGTGTACTGGTCCGCGAAGATGGCCGTCAGCACGTCCGGCCCCTCCATGAACTTGCTGCGGAAGAAGACGCCGGCGATGGAGCGGCAGGCGTCGTGCACGTGCCCTGGCAGCGCTGGCAGTTGGCTCGCGGCAGAAGTCGTAGGTGCCGAAGGGTGCGCTGGAACCGACGTCGGCCAGGGCGGGCAGCGTTTTGAGAGCAAGCCCGTGGCCGCCCGGCGGCGCCTGCCCGTGCGCGCGGGCCCTCGCGGCGGGTCTCAGTGCCGCGAGCCCGGCGCCAGCAGCGCCAGCGCGCCGCCGCGGCGCAGCACGGCGAGATGGCCGGCCAAGCGCTGCATGAAAGCCTCGGCCCAGGGCTCGCGGCCGAACACGGCGGACACCTCCAGCGCCGCGGCCACGGCCTCGTGCGCGCTGCCGGCGGCCTGCAGCCGCTGCGCCAGCGCTTGCGCGCCGGGGTCGCTGAGGGCGAGCGGCGCGCCGGCATCGTCGCGCCCGCTGCCCAGGTAGTGCAGCCAGGCCGCCAGCGCCCGCTCCAGGAACGGGCGCTCCACGCCGCGCGCCAGGCTCTCGCGCAGCGCGGGCAGCCAGCGCACGGGCACTTTCTGCGTGCCGTCCATGGCGATCTGCTGCGTGCGGTGGCCCAGCGCCGGGTTTTCGAAGCGGTGGATCAGCTCGCGGCAATAGGCGCGCGCGTCGTAGCCGGCGGGCACGTCCACGGTGGCCAGTAAATCCTGGGTCATGAGCGCGCGGGCGAAGCCGCCCAACAGCGGGTCGGCCATGGCGTCAGCCACGGTCTGCAAACCGCGCAACTGGCCCAGGTAGGCAATGGCCGAGTGGGTGCCGTTGAGCAGCCGCAGCTTCATGGCCTGGTAGGGCCGCACGTCGGCCGTGAACAGCGCCCCGCCCGCTTCCCAGGCCGGCCGCGGGCTGCTGAAGCGGTCTTCGATGACCCACTGCGTGAAGGGCTCGCAGACGATGGCCGCCTCGTCGCGCAGGCCGCCCAGGCGGGCCTGTGCCCAGTCCAGCGAGGCCGGCGTGGCGGCGGGGACGATGCGGTCCACCATGGTGTTGGGGAAGGCGATGTCGTGCTCGATGCGCCGCGCCAGGCCGGCGTCCACCTGCTGCGCGTACTGGCCCAGCAGCCGCTGCAGCGTGCGGCCGTTGGCGGCCATGTTGTCGCAGCACACCACGGTGATGGGCGCACCGGCCGGCCTGCGGCGCAGGCCCGCGGCCAGCACGCCCAGGGTGCTGCGCGGCGCGTCGGGGTGCGCCAGGTCGTGGCGGATGTCGGGGTCGTCGACATCCAGCTCGCCGCTGGCCGGGTGCTGGCTGTAGCCCTTCTCGGTGACGGTGGTGGTGACGAGGGCCACGCCGGGGTCGGCCAGCGCGCCCAGCACGCGCTCCAGCGCGGCCGGCGCAAAGAGCGCCTCGCGCAGCCCGCCCACCACGCGGGTGTGCGCCGTGTCGGCATGGCGCTCGGTGACGGCGTACAGGCCCGCCTGCGCCGCCAGCGTGCGCGGCACGCCCGGCCCGCGCAGGCTCACGCCCACGGTGCCCCAGCGCAGGTCCCCATCGGCCAGCGCCGCCTCGGTGTAGAGCGCCTGGTGCGCCCGCTGGAAAGCGCCCAGCCCCAGGTGGACGATGCCGCTGCGCAAGGCGCCGCGCTCATACGCCGGCCGCTGCACGGTGGCAGGCAGCTCGGCCAGGGATTCAGGGCTCAACAGGCTCACGTTTTTCACCCGGGTTGCGATCAAAAACTACCATGGCAGCATGGCACCGACTGGGCAGTGTATGTAGCGGCCTTCCGGGTTCTTCCAGGTGCAAACCCCAGGCTTACGGCTCAAGCCGCAATAACTACCATGGTAGAACCGTGAACACGATCCTCAGACCCCTGGCGAATTCCGACGACATCCTGCTGGCGGCCCTGCGCGGTTTCCAGTTGGACCCGCAGCGCTCCTACACGCAGCAGGTGCACCAGCACCTGCGCGAGGCGATCGTGCGCGGCACGCTGCAGCCGCGCACGGGGCTGTCGGAAGCCACCATCGCCGGCACCCTGGCCGTGAGCCGCACGCCGGTACGCGAGGCGCTGGCGCAACTGGCCGACGAGCAGCTCGTGCGCATCTACCGCAAGGTGGGCACGGTGGTGGCGCCCATTCCCGTGTCGCTGCTGGACGAGGCGCGCTTTGCCCGCTGCACGCTGGAGTGCGCCAACCACGTGCAGCTGGCCACCACCATCACGCCGGCGCAGCTCGATGAACTGGCCGGCATCGTCGAGGCGCAGCGCCGCGCCGTGGCCGATGCGCAGGTGGACGAGTTCTTCCGCCTGGACGAGCGCCTGCACCGGCGCCTCTTCGAATTCGCCGGCCGCCAGCACGTGTGGGCCATGTTGCAGCCCATGAAGCGGCAGTTCGACCGCGTGCGCTGGCTGCTGCTGGACCACGTGGCCGACCACGCCCGCGTCGCGCTGGCCGAGCACGAGTTGATCCTCGCCCAACTGGCCGCGCGCGACGTGGCGCGCTTGGGCGCCACGGTGGCCAGCCACATCGACCGCGTCGGCAGCCACCTGCAGGCCGTGCGCGAGCGCGATCCCGGCCATTTCACCGACTGACCCCCTCCACCCCGCCAAAGAAGAGAGAGCCCGCAGTGAAGATCGAACGGCTGCAAACCATCGTCACCTGCCCGGGCAGGAACTTCGTGACGGTGAAGATTGAAACCGACCAGGGCGTGTACGGCCTGGGCGACGCCACGCTCAACGGGCGCGAGCTGGCGGTGAAGTCCTACCTGGAGGACCACGTCTTCCCCTGCCTCGTCGGCCGCGACCCGCGCAACATCGAGGACATCTGGCAGTACCTCTACCGCGGCGCCTACTGGCGCCGGGGGCCGGTGACCATGACGGCCATCGCCGCCATCGACATGGCGCTGTGGGACATCCTGGGCAAGCTCGCCGGCATGCCCGTGTACCGGATGTTGGGCGGCAAGAGCCGCCAGGGGCTGATGGTCTACGGCCACGCCACCGGGCGCGACCACGCCGAGGCCGTCGAGGAAGTGCAGCGCCATATCGAGCAGGGCTACAAGGCCATACGCGTGCAGTCCGGCGTGCCGGGGCTGGAGAAGGTCTACGGCGTGGGCAAGGCCGCCGGGCAGTACGAGCCGGCGCAAAAGGGCCTGCCCATCGAGGAAGCCTGGGACACGGCGCTGTACCTGCGCCACACGCCGGAGCTGTTCCGCAAGGTGCGCGAGGCCGTGGGGTTCGAGCCGCACCTGCTGCACGACGCGCACCACCGCCTCACGCCCATGGAGGCCGGCCGCCTGGGCAAGGACCTGGAGCCCTACCGCCTCTTCTGGCTGGAAGACGCCACGCCCGCGGAGAACCAGGAAGCCTTCCGCCTCATACGCCAGCACACCACCACGCCGCTGGCCGTGGGCGAGGTGTTCAACTCGATCTGGGACTGCAAGGACCTCATCCAGCAGCAGTTGGTCGACTACATCCGCGCCACCATCGTCCACGCCGGCGGCATCACGCACGTGCGCCGCATCGCCGACTTCGCGGCCCTGCACCAGGTGCGCACGGGCTTCCACGGCGCCACGGACCTCTCGCCCGTGTGCATGGCCGCGGCGGTGAATTTCGGCCTGTGGGCGCCCAACTTCGGCATCCAGGAGCTGATGCCGCACAACGCGCTCACCGACGAGGTGTTCCCCCACAGCTACCGCTTCGAGGACGGCTACCTCGTCATGGACGACGTGCCGGGGCTGGGCGTGGACATCGACGAGGCGCTGGCTTGTCAATACCCCTACGA
The DNA here is from genome assembly GCF_034427735.1 of Azohydromonas lata. NCBI lineage: Bacteria > Pseudomonadati > Pseudomonadota > Betaproteobacteria > Burkholderiales > Sphaerotilaceae > Azohydromonas > Azohydromonas lata. The sequence goes on along the minus strand of NZ_JAXOJX010000004.1, from coordinate 121,506 downwards.
GCGCGCCTACCTGCCCGTGGCGCGGCTGCGCGACGGGTCGATGTGGAACTGGTAATTCAAGCGCCGGCCTGAACCGGCCGGCGCTGTTGCTTCCACCGCTACGGCGCCCGTCCGGCCCTGAGCTTGCCCAGCAGCCCGGCGAGCTGGGCTTGCTCCTGGGCGTCCAGCCTGTCCAGCAGGCCGCGGGCCAGCGCGCGCCGCTCGGCGCGCATGCGCGCGTGCAAGGCCTCGCCCGCCTCGGTGGCGAACAGGCACTGCGCGCGCCTGTCCTCGGCGTGCGCCTCGCGCCTCAACAAACCCTCTTCCTCCAGGTGCTGGATCAGCCGCGTGAGCTGCCCCTTGTCGCGCCCGCTGTGCCGCGCCAGGTCGCCCGCGGTGCAGCCGGGGTGGTGGGCGACGTGCAGCAGCACGCGCACTTCCATGGGGCTCACCGGCAGGTCGGCTTCGCGCATGGCGCGGTGCATCTCGCCGCGAAAGGCGAACAGCAGCGCGTCGAGCTGCTCCACCACCTCATCAGCCGGACCGGTGGCAGGGTTCTTCGTTGGCATGGTTGACAAAGTCAAGTTAGTCGCGGACCATAAGTTGACATTATCAAGCAATTCAATCCCATGACCAAGCTCGCTGACTTGCCAGACGACACCGCCCTCGCCCTTGAAATCCGCCGCGTGCGCCACCCGCTGCAGGTGCGCGCGCTCAGCGTTGCCGCCGTGCAGGCGCTCACGCCGCACATGCGCCGCCTGACGCTGGCCGGCCCCAGCCTCGCCGATCTGCACAGCGACGGCTTTGACGACCACGTGAAGCTGCTGCTGCCGCCCGCAGGCAGCGACACGCTGGTGCTGCCGCTGCCCGGTCCGGATGGCCGCCCCGACTTCGCCGCCGCGGGCCTGCCGCCGCCCATCGCCCGCGACTACACGCCGCGCCACGTGGACCGCAGCGCCTGCACGCTGCAGATCGACTTCAGCCTGCATGGCGACGGCCCCGCCGCCCGCTGGGCAGCCCAGGCCCGCGTGGGGGACACCGTGCACGTCGCCGGCCCGCGCGGCTCCATGGTGCTGCCCACGGATTTGCGCTGGCAGTGGCTGATTGGGGATGAATCCGCCCTGCCCGCCATCGCCCGCCGCCTGGAGGATTTGCCCGCCTCGGTGGACGTGACGGTGGTGCTGGAGACGCAGCACGCCGACGACCCGCTGCCGTTGCTGCCCCAGCGCGACGGCCTGCGGCTGCTGCGCGTGGGCCGGCCGGCCGCGGGCGATGCCGCCACGCTGGCCGCGCCCCTGGTGCAGGCCGTGCGCGGCCTGCCCCCGCCCGCCGGCCGGGGCCATGCCTTCGCCGCCGCCGAAAGCCACACGGTGCAGGCGGTGCGCGGCGTGCTGGTCGGCCACCATGGCCTGTTGAAGGGCCAGGTGCGGGCTTCGGCCTACTGGCGGCGTGGTGCCAGCGGGCACCATGAAAACATAGAGGGTTGAAGCGGCGGCGTGCCGCCTCGGCCGCCCGCACCGCCCGCACCGCCTGATCCAGCGTACCCAGCCCTCTAGATGTCCTCAGAACTGTCCTCCGCCACGTCGCCCCCCGCCCAACTGCCGGCCCACACCGGCGTGCATGGGGGCCTGCGCCTGCTGCTGGCCCTGCTCATGGCCTTCGGCCCGCTGGCCATAGACATGTATTTGCCGGCCCTGCCGGCCATCGCCGCGGAGTTGAACGCCAGCAGCGGCGCGGTGCAGGCCACGCTGGCGGCCTACCTGGCGGGCATGGCCGGCGGCCAGCTCTTCTACGGCACGCTGGCCGACCGCTTGGGCCGGCGGCTGCCGCTGCTCATGGGCCTGGCGCTGTTCACGCTGGCCTCGTTGGGCTGCGCGCAGGCGCAGAGCGTGGAGTCGCTCACCGCGTGGCGGCTGGTCCAGGCCCTGGGCGGCTGCGTGGGCGTGGTGATGCCGCTGACCATCGTGGCCGACCGCGTGCGCGGCGCCGGCGAAACGGCGCGCGTGCTGTCGCAGCTCATGGCCGTGTTGGGCGTGGCGCCCATTGCCGCGCCCACCGTGGGCGGCGCCGTGCAGGCGCTGCTGGGCTGGCGCGGCATCTTCGGCGTGCTGGCCGCGCTGGGCGCGCTGGCCTTCGTCCTGGTGTGGCGCACGCTAGACGAGACCCTGCCGCGCTCGGCGCGCCAGCACCCGCCGCTGCCCTGGCGCCGCGTGCTGCCCGGCTATGCCGGGCTGCTGGCGCACCGCGGCTTCGTCGCCCCGGCGCTGGCCGGGGCGCTCGCGCGCGCGGGCATGTTCGTCTACATCAGCGCCAGCGCCTTCGTGTTCATACGCCACCTGGGCCTGGCGCCGCTGGCCTTCAGCGGCGTGTTCGCCGCCAACGCGCTGGCGCTGGTGCTGTCGGCCCAAGTCAATGCGCGGCTGGTGCGCCGCATCGGTCCGCACGGCGTGCTGCGCTGGTCGCTGCCGGGCATGGTGGCCACGGGGCTGTACCTGGCGCTGCTGGGCGCCACGGGCCACGCCACGCTGTGGACGCTGCTGCCCGGGCTGATGCTGTTCCTGGGCCTGCTGGGCTTCGCCGCGTCCAACACCACGGCGCTGGCAATAAGCAGCAGCCAGGCGCAGCAGCGCCGGGGCACGGCCTCGGGGCTGCTGGGCACGATGCAGTTCGCCTGCGGCGCCTCGGCCGGCGCGCTGCTGGGCCTGGCCGGCGACACCGGGCCGCTGGCCATGGGCGTGGCCATGGCCGCCTGCGCCGCGCTGGCCTGGACGGTGTTCAGATTCAGCGCCCCCCGCGCGGGCCAGGCGCTGTAGACGGCAGGCCGTCCTGGCCACCGCACCGAAGCGGCCAGGACGGCGAGGCCTCACGAGGCGGAAGCGGCAGGCACCAGCTCGGTCACGACCTCGGTGGTCGCTTGCGTCATCAACTTGTGCACGGGGCACTTGCCGGCGACGTTCAGCAGCTCCTGCCGCTGCGCTTCGGTCAGATCCCCCGTGACGTCCAGCAGCACGCGCAGCCGATAGACGCCGCGGCGCTCCTCGCTGTCGTCGCGCTCCACGCTCACGCGTATGTCCTCGACCGGGATGTGCTTGCGCTGCGCGTACCACAGCGTGGTGAGCGCCTTGCAGGCGCCCAACGCGCTGTCGTAGAGGTCATGCGGCGTCGGCCCCAAGTCCTCGCCGCCGTTGGCCGGCGGCTCGTCGACCGTGAACGCGTGGCTGCCCACGCGCACGGTGTGCTTCATCTTGTGCGCGCGGTCGCGGACAACTTCAATGGTCATGAACAGGCTCCATCAGTGGGAGCCCCATTGTGCTGACGCGGGTTGCAAAGCGTTGTTGCCAGGCGCTGCTGCCGGGCGTTCAGCACCGCCGCTCAAGCCGCCTTGCGCAGCAGCGAGTGCGGGTCCAGCACGTACTTGCGCGGCGCGCCGTGGTCGAAGGCCTCGTAGCCCTTGGGCGCGTCTTCCAGCGACAGCACTTCCACGCCCACCGTGTCGGCGATGTTGATGCGGTCCCACAGGATGGCCTGCATCAGCGCGCGGTTGTACTTCATCACCGGCGTCTGGCCCGTGAAGAAGCTGTGCGACTTGGCCCAGCCCAGGCCCAGGCGCACGCTGAGCGAACCGCGCCTGGCGGCCTCGTCCAGGGCGCCGGGGTCGTCGGTGACGTACAGGCCCGGGATGCCGATGGCGCCCGCGGCGCGCGTGATCTCCATGAGCGAGTTCAGCACCGTGGCCGGCGCCTCGTGCTGCGCGCCCTCATGGCCGTGGCCGCGGGCCTCGAAGCCCACGGCGTCCACCGCGCAGTCCACCTCCGGCGTGCCCAGGATCTGCGCCACCTGCTCGGCCAGCGTCGCGTCCAGCGACAGGTCCACCGTCTGGTAGCCCAGGGCGCGCGGGTGCTCCAGGCGCACCGGGTTGACGTCGCCGATGATGATGCACGCGGCCCCCAGCAGCCGCGCCGAGGCCGCCGCGGCCAAGCCCACCGGCCCGGCGCCGGCGATGTAGACCGTACTGCCTGGGCCGACCCCGGCCGTCACCGCACCGTGGTAACCCGTGGGCAGGATGTCGGAGAGGCACGTCAGGTCGCGGATCTTCTCCATGGCCTGCGCGCGGTCGGGGAAGCGCAGCAGGTTGAAATCCGCGTAGGGAACCATGACGTACTGCGCCTGGCCGCCCACCCAGCCGCCCATGTCCACGTAGCCGTAGGCGCCGCCCGCGCGCGAGGGGTTCACGCTCAGGCACACGCCGGTGTGCATCTCCTTGCAGGTGCGGCAACGCCCGCAGGCCACGTTGAAGGGCACGGAGACGATGTCCCCCAGTTGCAGCGTCTCCACGTCGCGGCCCTTTTCGATCACCTCGCCGGTGATCTCGTGGCCCAGCACCAGGCCCACGGGCGCCGTGGTGCGCCCGCGCACCATGTGCTGGTCCGAACCGCAGATGTTGGTGGAGACCACGCGCAGGATGACGCCGTGCTCGGCCTTGCGCCCGCGCGGATCGACCAGCTTGGGGAACTCAATGCCCTGGACTTCGACTTTCCCCGGGCCCATGTAGACCACGCCTCGATTGCTGGAACTCATAGCTGCTGTCTCCTGTAGTTGGCTTGTTCAAACCGCTTGCCTTGAAGCATCGGAGCGCAAGCGCCATCAGGCGCCATGGCGTGCCATGGTTGCGCGGGCACCTTCATGCCTGCGCGTGGACGCGTTGCGGGCGCTTCAGCGCCGATGCGGCGGGCCGAGGGGGCATTCTTCGAAGGGGCGACCCAAGCGGCTTGTGCACAGGAGACGCGCACTGGCCGATATGCGACATGCGGGCTCGGCCGGTGCGGGCCGCGCCGCGCTAGCGGCCGAACAAGGCGGACTGCTGGGCCTGCCCTGCCCGCTCCTTGCGGGCGGCCTTCTTCAGCGCCGTCATGACGTGCTGGCCCAGGGCCCAGCGCAGCCTGTCGTTGGCCTTGAGGTCCTGCGCGGCGGGCTGCTCCTTGTCCAGCTTGAGCTGGGCCTTGAGCACCCGGAACTGGCTGCTGCGCGCAAACGCCGCCCAGAACTCGGCCTGCTGCGGCGCGCCATAGCCCAGGTACGTCTCGAAGCCCAGCTCGCCGCTGCGCTCGTATTCGCGGCGCAAGGCGTCGGCGGCGGGGTCTTCGCCGGCTTGCGGTGCGGCTTCGGCCGCGGCCACGGGCGCCTTCGCGGCCGGGGCGGGCTCCAGGGCCGCCGGCGCACCGGCAGGCGGGCCCTCGGCCACCAGCTCCGCGGTCGGCACCGTCCAGCCCTCCTTGAGCGCCTTGATGAACAAGCGTCCGGGGAAGCGCACCTTGGGACCGCGCCCGGCCATGCGGTGGCGGACGAACTCGATGGCGGCCTGGATGCGCGAGGGCGTGTACTCGCTGGCGTTGAGCGTGATGGCCTCCAGGTCGTCGTTGCCCAGGCCGAACTCGCCGCGCAGCGTGTCGTACAGCGTCTTGCGCACCTCTGTCTGCGCCAGCGACTGCACGAGCTTGCCTTCCTGCTCGCGGATGTGAAAGCGCAGGTGCGTGATGCGCTTGGAGCCGGGCGAGGAACGGGTTTCGATCTCGATGTGCAGGTCGGTGATGTCGTTGATCTTGGTGCGCACCTTGTCGAGGATGCGGCGATTGAAGGCCTTGAACTCGGCCACGTACTTCGCGTCCTGCAGGTCCAGCCAGCGGCGCACCTCGTCCACCGTGAACCATTCCGTTGGGCTGCCGCGGTAGGCCATGGACTTGAGCTTCTCGTACAGGGCGTGGGCGTGCACGGAGTCCAGCGAGGCCGTCGTGCGCATGGACAGCAGCGTGTAGCCGCGCGGGTCCTTGTGCAGCTTGCGAATGGCCTCGTCGAACTTGAAATAGACGCGCCCGCCCGCGATGCCCACGCGGCCCACCAGCGGGATGGACACGTAGTCCATCTCGCTGGCGGCATTGCGCCCAAGCGTCTCCCGCGCCAGCAGCACGCTGGACTTCTGCGCCTCGCGCAGCGCGTCCAGCAGGTGGCGCCGGTTGCGGCTCTCGCTATTGATCAGGAACATGAACAGGCCCAGGTCGAAGTCGAACTCCAGCACCTCCACCGGCGCGCTGGACGCCAGGTAGTTCATGACGTTGAGGCAGCGCCGCGCCGACAGGCTCAGGCCCGCGACGTCGATGAGCACGTTGTGCTTGCGGAACGTGATGTCCGCCTCGGCTTCCTTGATGGTGGCGTTGGGCCCCACCCTGCCGACCGTCTCTTCAAAAAGCGCCAGCGCGTAGTTCTCGCCCAAGGGCGGCTTGGAGGAGGGAACCAGATCGGACATGGGGGGCCACGGCGGCTTGGAAGGCAAGGACGCGAAGGCTAGTGGCGAAGGTGCCCCAGGGTCAACCGTCACGGGCACTTTTCACGGCGCACTGTTGTGCGGGCGCAAGACGCTGCACATAAAAGGCCACCTTGATGCGCGCACGGCCGGCACAAATGGCGGCAGGCCGAACACCTGGGCACCCGATGCACACAAAAGGGCACTTTCCCTCACGGCGCGCCCGTGCCGCGTGGCCGCCAACGCTATCGGGCAGCACAAAAAAGGGCACCTTGAAAGCCGCCCAGCACCAGCAGGCCTTTCAGGTGGCGTGCCAGCGCCAAACCCGCACACAAAAGGTCACTTTGCCTGTGGATATCCCGGAAAAACGGCGACGGATCAGGGACTTGAAGCGTTCTGCACAGAAAAGGCCACCTTGCACAGAAACGGCTACCTTGGCGCACACAAAAGGCCACCTTGCTGCACAAAAACAGGCACCTTGCCCTGCACATAAAAGAGCACTTTGTGCACACAAACGGGCACCTTGAGGTCCGAATTGCACACAAACAGGCACTTTGATGAACGTAAGCTGTTGATTTCAAATAGTTTTTTGGCTTCCTAAAGCTTGCTGGTTTTTTAATTATTTAAATAGCTGGCTGAAGTCGAAGCCGTTGAAAAAGACATGAAGCCAAATACAGCCGACAGGGGATCAGGGCTGCGAGCGACCATGAAACGGCTTACGGCGCTTGCAGCACTTTTGCCTCCATGCTTGGCGGCACGCGGTTGCTCGTCGTTGGGCAGACAGAGGGTCAGATATCCATCAACCAGGCGTGCAAGAGCCCTCAGAAGCCTCCACACGGGTTTTGGAAGCCAGTAGTGGCCCCTTCCCCGCCCGCGACGGCCTTGTTGCCGACACCGGGCGTTGAACGCTGACTCGCACGCAGCTCCACAGCCATCGCAAGGTGCCTTTTTGTGTGCATCAAACGGCCGATCTTTATCTACCGCGCCGGCTGCGTAGCAAGGTTGCACAAAAAAGAGCACCTTTGGCGCTCGTGCCCTGGGTCGCGCACTGCAGCGTGCTCATGGGCATCCGAGGAACGCTCTTCCGGATCCCGCTACATGGCGCATGCGTGCACAAAAAAGGACACCTTGTACGGCGCTTCGACCTTGCCGCGGGGTAGCGCAGGGTGCCGCAGCACAAAAAAGAGCACCTTTGTCTCGCTGACGGAGCCAATCGGCCGCTGTTGGCGTCATGGCATTTCTGCTGATGTTCCCTAGACAAGCGCACGGCAGCGGCGCTGCACAAAAAAGGGCACCTTGTACCCATGCCGTCCCGGGACGGCACTGGCGCCATAGCGCGCATTCCCTGTGCACCCGCCCGCACGGGCGGAGCACCCCGGCGTCCATTGGTGCCGCGTCAAAGCTCCACGGACTGCGGAGCGGGCGCCCCGGCGCTGGGCGGACTGTGCTGTTGGGCAATATCCAGCCGCGCCTGGACCATCTTGCCCACCTCTTCGTAGAGCGTCTTGAGCAGTTCCAGAGGCACGCCCTTGAGCTCCAGCTCCAGACGGCGCTCGGCCTCGAAGAACTTGAGCGCGCCGCTGCCACCCGCGGGGCAGCGTAGCAGCACGCGCGCCGGCGTGGCGCGGCTGGGGGCGCCCTTGCGCAGCGGCTTGCCCTTGGCCTCTTCCACCTTCTCGATGAGCTTTTCCTCGCTCAGCGCGTCCTCGTGGTCGCGAACCAGTTTGAGCGTGCGCGCCGTGCCATCCAGCCCCTGCTGCGTCCACAGCGCGTGGAGCTGCGCCAGCGGATAGAGCTTGCCCAGCTTCTGCCAGGCCGAACTGCCGGCCGCGGCCTCCAGCACCGGGCGGGGAATGGCCGCGATGGTGACGGTCTTGGACACGCGGCTGGGCGGCACGTTGAAAAACTCGGCCAGCGCCTGTTGCGACTCGAACTCGCCCTTGTCCAGGGCATCGCGCCAGCGCACGGCATCGTCGAGCACCGTGGTGTCGGCCCGCGCCCCGTTGAGGTTGCGGCTCAGCCGGGCCCTGTGCTTGGGCGACTCCGGCGGGTCTATGACCAGCACGTTGAGGTGGGGCAGCGGGATCTGGCGCGCCGCACGCAGCCGCCGGTGCCCGCCGACCAGCTCGTACTTGCCGTCTTGGCGCAGGAAGGCCTGCACGGGTTCGAGCTGCCCGTCGCGGCGCAACTCGTCTTCGAGCTCCTGCAGCTTCTTCGGGTCGAAGAACACGCGCCAGTTTTCCTGGCCTTCCACCAACTGGTCCAAGGGCAACTGGATGATGCTGCCGGCCACCGCCGGCGGCTGTGGCGCGGCGGCGTGCAGGCCCGGCACGCGCAACTGCGGCACGGCGCCCGGCGTGGCAACCACCGGCACCGGCGCCTTGAGCAACTCGTCAGGCACCGTGCTGAGCGTGCCTTGCGCCAGCGCGCGCGCGGCGGCGCTGCCGCCCGCGGCTGGCGTGCCGCCGGTTCTGGAAAGCGACTTGCTGCGCAGCCTGTCCTGGGGTTTGGACATCTCAGGCTTCCTCTCTTGCGGCCTTGGCGCTGCTCTTGCGCTTGGCGGGCCGGACCTTGTTGAGCAGCCGCACTTCCAGGGCCACGTTGGTCAGCGCGGTGATGGCGGCATCACGTGCGGGCTTCTTGGTGACGACCTCGTCCAGGCCGACGTTGAGCGCCGTCATCTCCTCCAGCGCCACCGAGTCCGGCACGGTCGCGGCCGTGACGGAGAGCTCGATGTAGTCGTTGTTCTGCGCGATGTCCGTGAGCTCCTCGATACCGACCTTGTCCACGTTGTGCCGCTGCACGGCGTTGGGGACGATGGCGATGACGGGCAGGTGCTCCACGTTGGCCAGGCTCTTGGCCAGCTTGGGAATGCCGATATCGCGCAGCACGCGCACGTCGGCCCGCCCGGGCTTGCTGGGGATGAGCACGAAGTCGGCGCCTATGAGCGCGGCCAGTTGCTCCGGCTCCTCGGAGCGGGCGGGCAGGTCGATGAACACGTAGTCATATCCCTGCCCCAACTGCAGCACTTGCGCCAAGTACGCCGCGGTATCGGGCTTCAAATGCCCCGGCCGCTGCGGGTCCGGGTAGCGCGGCGCCTGCAGGATCACGGCCTCCACCGGAAACGTGGACTCCGGGTCCATCAGCCGCGTCACGTTGGCCGACGTGGCCTGCTCCGGATCCGAGTCCACGATCAGCACGCGGCAGCCGTGCTTGTGCAGCACGTAAGCCAGGCCCAGGCAGAGCTTGGACTTGCCCGCGCCTCCCTTGGTGTTGAAGAAAGTGACGATCTTTGGCAGCGCTTGTTCCATGGGGCGGCAGTGTAAAGGCTTGTTGCCTTTTCAAGCGCTACAAATCTCAAGAATGAATGGTTCGCACACCGGCGGCCTTGGGAAAGCCCATGGAATTTCGGTACCGAAATTCGGCTCGATCCAGCCTCTGCGGTTTTCGATACCAAAGGCCGCAGTTCGAGCTTGGAGCACGGAGAGCTGTCAAGCCGCTGCGCGCAGCTGTGCGACAAGACGCGGACGGAAGGGCCTCCACTTTCGGTACCGAAAGTGGTTGAGGCTCCGCGCGGCCGGCGCCCAGGGCCGAAAATTTCGGTACCGAAACTGATGGCCAAAGCCTTCTGGTGGCGGCTCTGTCTTTGCGTCCGGCAAAGCGATGCGTGCATGCGGTTGGCGTGGCCGGAACGGCATCCATGAACTTTCGGTACCGAAAGCTTTTCCGCGCTTGCCCGCATTTCGTCCCCGGCCGCTTGGACGCGGCCTGCCGTCCAAGCGCCAGCGAGCGAGCGCGCTCTCTTCGAATGCCGGCATCTTTTTTGCCCCGGTTTCGCGCCTTTGCGCCGTTGTGCCACCGGTATCCGAATTGGCGCGCAGGCTTGCCGGAGTACAGCCATGGCCCATCGCCGACACCGCGCGCTTGCCGCATGCCTGCTTTCCTTGTTGATGGCCGTACCGGCCTGGGCGCAGGAGGGCAGCCCCGAAGCCGCCGAGCACTGGGTGGGCACTTGGAGCACGGCGATGCAGTACCCCCTGTTTCCGCCCATACGCAACGGCTTTCCGGGACAGACCTTGCGCCAGATCGTTTTCACCAGCATGGGAGGCGACCGGGTTCGGGTGCGCTTTTCCAACGTCTACGGCAACGAGCCGGTGATCCTGGGCGAGGCTCGCATCGCGCTGCGCAGCAGCGGGCCGGCCATCGAGCCGGGCTCGGACCGCCTGCTGACCTTTGGCGGCAAGCGCTCCGTGACCATGGCGCCCGGTGCCATCGTCGCGAGCGACCCGATTGCCTTCAAGGTGCCCGCCCGCACGTCGCTGGCCGTCAGCACCTATTTCCCCGGCTACACCGGCGCGCCCACGCTGCACTTCCGGGCCCGCCAGACCAATTACGTTTCGCCGCCGGGCAACTTCACGGCCGCGGCCAGCTTGCCGGTGGCGTCCACCGGGTTTTGCGTCTACCAGGGCGGACGCCGGGTCTGCAGCTCGCCCTGGTATTTCCTGGTTGGGGTGGACGTGCAGGCCGCCGCCGAGGTGAAGTCCATCGTGGCCTTCGGCGACTCCATCACCTCCGGCGCGGGCTCGCCGGAGAACGCCAACAAGCGCTGGCCCGACTTTTTGGCAAGGCGGCTGCTGAACCAGGGGATGGTGCATGGCGTGCTGAACCAGGGCATGGACGGCAACAAGCTGTGGTCCTCGTGGCTCAGCGAGAACGGGCAGTCGCGCTTTGGCCGCGATGCACTGGACGCCCCGGGTGTGCGCTACGTCATCGTCCTCATGGGCATCAACGACCTGCGCGGCGGCGTCGACGCCTCGCGCGTCATCAGCGCGCTGCAGCAGCTTGCCTCGCGAGCCAAGGCGCGGGGCCTGCGCGTGTACGGCGGCACCTTGCTGCCCAACGCCAATGCGCCGCAATCCGTGCAGGAGCAGCGCCAGGCCGTGAACCGCTGGATACGCACGGGCGGCGCCTTCCACGCCGTGATCGACTTCGATGCCGCCCTGCGCGACCCCGCGCAGCCGCTGCGGCTGCGCCCGCTCTACGACAGCGGCGACTCGCTGCATCCCAACAGCGCCGGCTACCAGGCCATGGGGAACGCCATCGACTTGTCGCTGTTCCGGCGCTGACGCGCCGCACGGGCAGAGCAGCACCTGCAGCGTTCCGGCGCGCGTCAACGTAGTTGTCGCCTGAGCTATGCGGCCAGCGGCTGTTTATTCCGGACCGGCACGTGTGCGGCTACGACAGTATCGTGCTCGGGGTTCAGGTTCACGGCGCCGACTGGAGTCCAAGTACGAGCGTCACGTTATCAGCGGCGTGGATAGAAATCTCGGGCTTCGCTGTACAGCATGTGAAGGGCGGCCAGAGCCGAACTCCGTGTGGCTGGAACCCGCATGGTGCACCTCTATGAAGCCGTCGGACGGGTGAGGCCGCAAATCGGAGAAGATGCGCTGGTCAGGCCCGCTCCAATGGCAACGCCACGTCAGAGCTGCAATAGAGGATGTCTTCCTTCAGCGCTGACCGGGGCGGCATTAGCTGCGATGGCGGCCAGTAGAAGTCGATCTCTGGCCCGAGGTTCACTAGGATCCGGCCATTGAGGTGAAGGCAGGGCAAACGAAGCAGCAACCACCCAGGCCGGCCAAGTCCGTGAGTAGGACGCGTGCGCCGGTTGGCAGACTCTTGCCGGACACCACTTGCGCAAGGGCATGCGTCTGGCACGTTATGGCGTGGCGGTGAATGCAGGCGTGGCTGCGGCCACGGTAAAGGCCGGTAGGGCGACGTCGGTGCCGGCCGCAATGGTGCCGACGGTGAAGCCTGGATCCGCTGGACAGCGGCTTGGCCCCCCTGACGACGACTTTCAGCACGGTAAGTATGCCCGCCATGATGCGGCCCACGACAGCCACAAATGCTTGTCACGCCTGGAACAGCCGCCATGCAGGCACCAGCAGCAGCAATTGGTCTAATTTTTCTTTATAAAAGATTATGCGTGATTATCTGGATTACAAAGGAAGCACTGGCACCGCGTCTTGGCGCATTTCCTCGCGTCCATGCCGACTATCGGGGCCAAGATTTGCACGGTTCGCTACTTGGCGGTTCGCCGAGGTACGGGTGTGCCAGCATGACGGGTTGGACGCTCCGGTGCCGATGAGAATTGCAGTTATCAAGACTAAGGATCGAAGTTAAATCGCAGGGAACCGTAGACGGACTGCAGTCTTTTTCGATGCTCGGGGTAGGCAGTGTTTTGCTACAGGCATCGGCCACCGCAAACGTCGATGCCTTCCCTGGATGTGGCGGTGATACAGCGCCATCAACGATCCCGAAGCGCTGGGTTCAAGGCTCATGCAGCTGGGGTTTGAGTGCCATTGACTCCTCACGATCCTGCCAACAAGTATCTGCAGCGATGCCCTTCGGCTGGCCGCGACATGCAACGCAGTCGCCGTGCAACACTGAGCAGCGACGTCTATCCCTCACCTTCCATGCCCCTACCGGCCCCGGGCGCGTTGCGCCTAGATCCGTACAGCCTTCACCTTTTCGTTGCCGCTGCCGAGGAGGGCTCCATTGCCCGCGCGGCCGAGCGTGAGCACATTGCAGCCTCTGCGTTAAGCCGCCGCATCGCGGACTTGGAACATGCGCTGGGCGCCAAGTTGCTGGTGCGCTCCACTCGCGGCATTGAATTGACGGAGGCCGGCCACTGCGTGTTCGAGCGCGGTGCACGCATTGAGGAGGAACTGCGCACGCTGGTCAAGGACGTCTGGAAACTCAGTGGCAGCGTGGTCGGAACCGTCCGGCTATGCGCCAACGCCTCTGCCATCGTCGGCGAGTTGCCCGAGCGGCTGCAGACGTTCAAGCGGGCTTATTCGGCCGTAAACATCGCCTTGCAGGAGCAGCGGAGCTGGGAGGTCATCAGGGCCTGCGTGGATGACCGTGCGGACGTGGGCATTGCGGTGGCATCCGAGGGCGCGCCCAAAGGACTGGAATCGTGGCATTTCGCTACGGACCCGCTCCTCGTGCTGCTGCCGACAGAGCACCCATTGGCCGCCCGGCAGCGCCTTGGGTTCAAGGAAGTGGCCGCCAGCGGCTTGGTCGGCATCCAGGCCGGCGGCGCACTCGACCAACTGATCCATGAAAAGGCCGAGATGGCGCAGGTGCCGCTACGCATCGGGGTCACCGTCAATAGCTTTGACGCCGCTTGCCGCATGGTGCAGGCCGGGTTGGGCGCTGCCATCGTGCCGACAAGCGCGGCCACGGCCTATGCGGGCTCCACGGCCTTCGAGCGGCGTGAACTGGCCGAACCCTGGGCCGACAGGGAACTGCGGCTTTATGCCTTGCGCAAGGAGCCACGCCTACGGGCGGTCGAGCTGTTGATCGAAACGCTCAAGCGATAGTGTGCCGTCTCAGGGTTTCCACGGACATCGCATGACGCGATGCCCCGCATGTCGCATGAGCGCTTCATGGGGCGTGAAGCCGTGACTAGATTCACGGCCACCAACCTACGCCCCGTGTGTCGCCCAGTACAAGGCTCTCGCCCTGGCTGGCGCGCACCCATGATTGCATGAACACCCTTCAGCTCGATGGCCGCCTCCTGTTCCTGAGCCAGTCGGCCGACGTGATGGCGCGCCAGCTCGCTGGTGAGAATTTCACCGTTGCTCAGGCCGGGGCGTTGCGCGACGACGTCTCCACCGACGAGATCACGCCGGTGCATATCCTGTCGCACTACGACGACCGGCTCGGGCGCTTTACCTACACCGGCGTCCAGGCAGGCGACAGCCTGCCCTTCGCGCCCGAGGCCGCGCGCGCCGGTGGCTTCGCCGTCACGGTGGCGGGCAAGCGCTACGGCAAGGGGTCCTCGCGCGAGCACAGTCCCTTTGCAGAGAAGCTCGCCGGCATCCGGCTCGTCATCGCCGAGAGCTTCGAGCGCATCTACCGCCAGAACGCCGACAACATCGGGCTGTTCACCTCGACCGACTTCGGCCTCATCCCGCGCATTCAGGCCGGCGAGGCCATCGGCATCGACGAGCTCGTGGCCGGGCGCGACGCGCTGGCCGCGTCCATCCTGGGCGCCGGCGGGCTGCTACGCTTCGGGCAGCAGTTCATGCGCGACGTGCGCCCGGTGGCCTTGCCCGAGGGCGGGCGGCCGCGCACGCTGTTCGAGAAAATCGTGGCGCGCCACGCGTTGTCCACCGAGCTCACCGCCGCCGACCCCGCACCGGGCGACGGCGCCTTCGTGCGCGCCGACCTGCGCTTCATCCACGAGTACTACACCGGCATGGCCGCGCACATGCTGGATGCCACCTTCGGTGAGCCTCTGGCACTGCAGGACCCGGTGTCCATCGTCGTCTTCGAGGACCACACCAACTACGTTACCGAGAGCCTGGCGCACGTGCGCGGCGGCCTGGTGGACAACGTGCTGGCCATGTGTCGCGCGCAGCGAGCGTTCGCGGCCCGGCATGGTTTGCGCGAGTACCGCGCGCTGACCGAGGCAGAGGCCACGCAGGACGACGGCCGCAACGACGCCGGCATCTCGCACGCGATGGTGGCCGAGCATTACGCGCTGCCTGGAGGCCTGCTGGTGGGCACCGACTCGCACACGCCGCACAGCGGCGCCCTGGGCTGCGTGGCTTTCGGCGTGGGCACCACCGACATGGCCAACGCCTTCGTCACCGGCGCGGTGCGGTTGACCGTGCCGCAGTCGCTGCTGGTGCGGCTTGACGGTGCGCTGCCCGACGGGCTGACGGCCAAGGACGTGGTGCTGCACCTGCTGGCTCTGCCGGCCATCCGCGCCGGCGCGGGCCTGGGCAAGGTGTTCGAGTTCACGGGGCCGGTGGTGGAAAAATTGTCCACCGACGAGCGCGCCACGCTCACCAATATGACGGCAGAGCTGGGCGGCTTCACCGGCATCGTGGCGCCCGACGCGGAGACGGTGCGCTTCCTGAAGGAGCGGCGCGGCGTGGATGTCACGCTGCAGCCGTGGATGCAGAGCGACGCGGGCGCGGCCTACGCTGGCGTGATCCACCTCGACTGCAACCGGCTCACGCCGATGGTGGCGCGCCCGGGCGACCCGGGCAATGGCGTGGCGCTGGACGAGGTAGCGGAGCGCCCGCGCGTGGACATCGCCTACGGCGGCTCGTGCACCGCGGGCAAGCTGGAGGACTTCGAGCACTACCACGGGGTGCTGGCATGGGCCGCGCAGCGCGGCCTGCGCGTGGCGCCAGGCGTGCAGCTGTTCCTGCAGTTCGGCACCACGGCTGTGCGCGACCAGTGCATCGCGCGCGGCTACCTCGACGCGTTTGAAGCCGTGGGCGCGCGCATCCTGCAGCCCTCATGCGGGGCCTGCGGCAACTGCGGGCCGGGATCGTCCGTCGAGGCCGCGCAAGTCACGGTCAGCGCCATCAACCGCAACTTCCCCGGCCGCGGCGGCCCGGGCCAGGTGTGGCTGGCGAGCCCGCCCACGGTGGCGGCCAGCGCCATCGCCGGGCGGCTGGTGTCGTTCGAAGAACTGCAGGCTCAGGCCGGCAACTGAGAGCCGCCTGTTGCCCATCTCATTCATCACACAGGAGACAACGTGACGATTCGCACCCTCACGCGCCGCGGCGCTTTGACCCTGGCTTGCCTGGGACTGGCGCTGCCTGCTTCGTTGGTACAAGCCCAATCCGACAAGCCCATCCGTGTCGTCGTGCCGCTTTCCGCGGGCTCCACCGTGGACGCCGTGGCGCGCGCCATGAGCAACCAGATGGCCAAGGTCATGGGCCATCCGATCGTGATCGACAACTTGGCAGGCGCCGGCGGCATGACGGGTACGGTCCAGGTGGTGAATGCACCCAAGGACGGCCTGACGCTGGGCATGATCTCGTCCAATCACGTCATCAATCCGAGCATCTACAAGAAGGTTCCGTTCGACACGCTCAAGGACATCACGCCGATTACCGTCATCGGCACCGTTCCGTTGGTGCTGGTGGTGCACCCGTCGGTCAAGGCCAACAACGTGAAGGAACTCATCGCGCTGATGAAGGCCAAGCCCGGCACGCTGAACCTGGGCTCGGCCGGCAACGGCAGCACGTTGCATCTGGCCGGCGTGATGTTCGGCACCGAGGCCGGCGTCGAGATCCGCCACATCCCCTACAAGGGTACGGGCCCGCTGACCTCGGACATCGTCGGCGGCCAGGTGGACATGGCGTTCATCTCCGTGACGGCTGCCGCGCCGCACGTCAAGAGCGGCAAGCTGCGCGCGCTGGGCATGTCCACCAAGACCCGCTCTGCGGTGCTGCCCGATGTGCCCACGCTGGCGGAGTCCGGGCTGCCCAACTACAGCTTTGACGCCTGGATCGCGCTCGTGGGTCCGGCTGGGTTGCCCGCACCCATGGTCCAGAAGTACTACGCCGACACCAAGACCGTGCTGGCGCAAAAGGAAGTGCAGGATGCCTTGGTCCAGCAGGGCATCACCGTCATCAACAGCACGCCGGAGCAGTCCGTGCCGTTCTTCAAGTCCGAGCTGGAAAAGCATGCCAAGCTGGTCAAGCAGTCCGGCGCGACGGCTGAGTGAGCACGCTCGTGAGCCAGCCGCACCGCATCGCCGTCTTGCCTGGGGAGGGCATCGGCCCGGAGATCGTGGCCCAGGCGCTCAAGGTGCTGCGTGCCTTGCAGGGCCCTGGAATCGAGTTCGAGATCAATGAAGCGCCCGTGGGCGGCAGCGCCTACCTGCTCACCGGCACGCCCCTGCCGCAGCCGACCGTCGAGCTGGCGCTGGCCAGTGATGCGGTGCTGTTCGGCGCCGTGGGCGACCCGTGTTTCGACCACCTGGAAACCGCGCTGCGACCAGAGCGTGCCATCCTGGGGCTGCGCAACGCGCTGGGCCTGTTCGCCAACCTCAAGCAGGTCAGCGTGCCGGCCGAACTCGCAGAGCTGTCGCCGTTGCGTGCTGATAAGGTGTCCGGCGTGGACGTGCTGGTGGTGCGCGAGCTCAACGGCGACGTCTACACCGGGCAGCCCCGCGGCGTGCGTGTGGCACCCGATGGCCTCTTCACCGGCGAACGCGAGGGCTTCGACACGATGCGCTATGCCGAAGGAGAGGTGCGGCGCATCGCGCACGTGGCTTTCAAGGCCGCGCAGCGGCGCTCCAAGCGGGTGTGCAACGTGGACAAGGCCAACGTGCTGGCCACCTCGCGTGTGTGGCGCGAGGTCGTGATCGACGTCGCGCGCGAGTATCCGGACATCGAGCTGACTCACCTGTACGCCGACAGCGCGGCGATGCAGCTGATCTCCAACCCAGGCCGCTTCGACGTCATTCTGGCCGGCAACCTGTTCGGCGACATTCTCTCGGACGCCGCCTCCGTGCTGACCGGCTCGATCGGCCTGCCCGCCTCGGCGCTGCTGGGCGAGGGCCCGCGCGGCATGTACGAGGCCGGACACGGTACGGCGCTGGACATCGCGGGGCGCGACATTGCCAACCCGCTGGCATGCATCCGCGCCGCCGCGCTGATGCTGCGCCATTCGCTGGGCCGCAACGATTTGGCGCAGCGCATCGAGGCGGCAGTGACTTCGGTACTGCGCCAGGGCCTGCGTACGGCCGATCTCGCTGGTGGCAGCCGTGTGGTGGGCACCAGCGCCATGGGCGACGCCGTGGTGGCCGCGCTGAGGTGACCGCGCCCGCAGCTCATTCCGAGCCGGGCGCTCCGACGGACACCTCCAGGTACTTGCACAGCGTGCTGGCCACGGGTCCCAGGCGATGTCCCTTGCGCCACACCAGGCCCACCTCCATGGGCGGAATCGGGTCCTTCAGCGTCACAGTCTGGATGCGCCGTCCGTCCAGCGACCAAGGGCGAAACACCATGTCGGAAAGGATGGTGACGCCCAGACCCAGTGCCACCATCTCGCGCACGGCCTCCATCGACGTTGTGCGCACAAACGACTCCGGCTCCATGCCGGCGTCGCTCCAGTAGCGCATCGCCGCCGTGTCGCCCTCGTCCACTGCGGGCAGGATGTACGGATAGGGCGCTACGTCATCCAGCGAGGCTTGGCTCAACTCAGCCAGTGGATGGTTGGCCGCTACCCAAAGCTGGCGCCGCGAGCGCGCCAGCACGCGGCGCTGAAGTCTTTTGGGTTCGATCAGGTTGGACGTCAACGCCACGGCCAGTTCGATGTCGCCCGCCTCGATGCTCGCCTCGATGTGCTCGCGGTCACGCTCCACCGGCACGATGCGCACGTCCGGATAGAGCTTCTGGAACTTGGCGATGAAGGGCATCAGGAAGTAGCCCAGCACGGTGTAGCTGGCTGCCAGCTCCAGCGTGCCCGATACCGTGCTGCGGTCCCGAAACGGATGGCGCGCCGCGTCGGCCGCAGCTTCCAGCACCGTCTGCGCGTGCTGCAGGAACAGGTGTCCCTCGTAGGTCAGCGTCACGCCGCTGCGGCTGCGCTCGAACAGCATCGTGCCCAGCACGCGCTCCAACTCGGCGATGGCCGCCGTCATCGTGGACTGGGTGATGTTGGCCTCCGTGGCCGCCAGCGAGATCTGGCCCGTACGGGCCACGGTGGCGAAGTACTGCAGCTGGCGCAGCGTGAATCGGATAGGAAGCTGAGAAGTGGACATCGATTTCTTCGATGGCAGGTAGCGAACATTTGCGTTTTACCTCAAAGCTGCTGCCAACGAAACTGGCGTCAATCACCACGTATCAAGCAGATGCCAAGCACCGAGACCGCGATGGACAACTCCCAGACCCTTGCCAACGTCACGCTGGAAGACAAGTACACGCTGCCCAAGGGCCGCGTCTACATGACCGGCACCCAGGCCCTGGTGCGGCTGCTGATGGCGCAGAAGGAACGCGACGCGGCCGCCGGGCTGAATACCGGCGGCTTCGTCTCGGGCTACCGCGGCTCGCCCCTGGGCGCGGTGGACCAGGAGCTGTGGAAGGCCAAGAAGCACTTGGCCGAGCACGACATCAAGTTCGTCCCCGGCCTCAACGAAGAGCTGGCCGCTACTGCCGTCTGGGGCACGCAGATGGTCAACCTTGACCCCAATGCCTCGGTCGACGGCGTGTTCTCGCTGTGGTACGGCAAGGGCCCCGGGGTGGACCGCAGCGGCGACGTGTTCAAGCACGGCAACATTGCCGGCTGCTCCAAGCATGGCGGCGTGCTGCTCATCGCGGGTGACGACCACTCCTGCAAATCGTCCAGCCTGCCGCACCAGAGCGAGCATGCCTTCATCGCCGCCATGATCCCGGTGCTTAACCCGTCGGGCGTGCGCGAGTTCATCGAATTTGGCCTCCACGGCTGGGCCATGTCGCGCTACTCGGGCTGCTGGGTGGGCTTCAAGTCCATCAGCGACACCATCGAGTCATCCTCGTCCTTCGAAATTGACCCGATGGCCGTGGAGATCAAGGTGCCCGACACGTACCCGATCCCCGGCGACGGTTTCCACATCCGTTGGCCCGATCCGCCTCTGGAGCAGGAGAACCGGCTGCAGCGCGAGCGTCTCTATGCGCTGCTGGAGTATGTGCGGCTCAACCGTCTCAACCGCCAGGACTGGAACGCGCCGAATGCCAAGCTGGGCATCGTCACCACGGGCAAGAGCTACCTCGACGTGCGCGAGGCTCTGGCGATGATGGGCATCGACGAACAGGCAGCGCAGGCGCTGGGCGTGCGGCTGCTCAAGATCGGCGTGTCCTGGCCGCTGGAGCCCGAGTGCATTCGTGAATTTGCCGAAGGGCTCGACGAGATCCTGGTGGTCGAGGAGAAGCGCCAGATCATCGAGTACCAGCTCAAGGAGCAGCTCTACAACGCGCCCATCGCCTCGCGACCGCGCGTGGTGGGTAAGTACGACGAAACTGGCGAGTGGGTCAAGGTGCCGCATGACGGCATCCTGCTGTCGCCCAACGGCGAGCTCACGCCGGCAGCCATCGCCGGCGTCATCGCTACGCGCATGGCCAAAGTGCTGGGCGTCGAGGCGCTACCCGACGGTGCCCGCGCACACCTTACTCCCTGCCGCGCCGCCGACGGCTTTACTCGGGTCGAGCCCGGCTCGCAGCAGCGGCTGCCGTACTTCTGCTCGGGCTGCCCGCACAACACCAGTACCAAGGTGCCCGAAGGCTCACGTGCCGTGGCCGGCATCGGCTGCCACTACATGGCGCAGTGGATGGACCGCCGCACCGAAACCTTCACGCAGATGGGCGGCGAGGGCGTGAGCTGGATCGGCCAGGCGCCGTTCACGGGCACGAAGCACATCTTCGCCAACCTGGGCGACGGCACCTACATGCACTCCGGGTCGCTGGCGATCCGCGCGGCCAAGGCCGCGGGCGTGAACATCACCTACAAGATCCTGGTCAACGACGCGGTGGCCATGACCGGCGGCCAGCCCGTGGAAGGCTCACCCACCGTGCCGCAGATCCTGCAGCAGCTCGCGGCCGAGGGCGTGGAGCACCTGCACCTGGTCAGTGACGAACCGGAGCTTTACAAGGGCATGAGCGGGCTGCCCGCGGGCGTGGCCGTCGGCCACCGCGACGACATGGACAACCTGCAGCGCGAGCTGCGCGAGAAGCAGGGTGTCTCCGTCATCGTCTACGCCCAGACCTGCGCGGCCGAAAAGCGGCGCCGCCGCAAGAAGAAGCAGCTTGTCGATCCGCCCAAGCGCGTCGTCATCAACGAGGAGGTGTGCGAGGGCTGCGGCGACTGTGGCGTGCAGTCCAACTGCGTCTCCATCCTGCCGCTGGAAACGCCGCTGGGGCGCAAGCGCCAGATCGACCAGAGCTCGTGCAACAAGGACTACTCTTGCGTGAAGGGCTTCTGCCCGAGCTTCGTCACGGTGGAAGGTGGGGCTTTGCGCAAGCCCGCCAAGTCGAAGGCAACGCCGCCAGAAAACCTGCCCACGCCCGTGCTGCCGTCGTTGGCTGCGCCGTGCAACGTGGTGGTGACGGGCGTTGGCGGTACCGGCGTGGTGACCATCGGTGCGCTCATGGGCATGGCCGCGCACCTTGAAGGCAAGGGCGTGCTGGTACTGGACATGGCGGGCCTGGCGCAGAAGGGCGGGGCGGTGATGTCGCACGTGCGCCTGGCCGCCACGCCTGCCGGGCTGCATGCCGCACGGGTGGCCGCGAAGCAGGCCGACGTGGTGCTGGGGTGCGACCTAATGGTCGGTGCCGGCAAGGAAGCCATCGGCACCATGGATGCCAGCCGCACGCGGGCGGTGATGAATACCGACGTGCCGCCCACCGGCGCTTTCACCCAGGACCCGGACTGGCAGACCGATCCCGAAGCGATGCTGCAGCGTGTGCGCGGCGCGGCGCAGTCGGTGGAGGCGCTCAACGCTGCGGCGCTGGCCACCGCGCTGATGGGTGACGCCGTGGCGACCAACGTGTTCGTGCTGGGCTATGCCTGGCAAAAGGGTTGGATTCCGCTGCATGAGGCGTCGCTCATGCGCGCCATCGAGCTCAACGGCGCCGCAGTGCCGATGAACAAGGCGGCTTTCGCCTGGGGTCGGCAGGCTGCGCTGGATCTGGCCGTGGTGCAACAGGCTGCCGGGCTCAACAAGCCGGCCGCAGTGGTGATGATGCCCCAGCGCACCCTGGGCCTGGAGTCGCTGATCGAGGATCGCACCAGGCGCCTTGCCGCCTACCAGAACGCGGCCTATGCCCAGCGCTTCGAAGCTTTCGTGCGCGAGATCGCCGTGGCCGAGAAGCAGCGCACTGGCACGGATCGTGTGGCGCGCGAGGTCGCAGTGAGCCTGTACAAGCTCATGGCCTACAAGGACGAGTACGAGGTGGCACGGCTTTACGTCGAGACCGGCTTTTTCGACCGCGTAGCCCAGCAGTTCGAGGGTGACTACAAGCTGAACTTCCACCTGGCGCCGCCGCTGTTCTCCAAGAAGGATGCCAAGGGCCACCTGGTCAAGCAGTCCTATGGCCCGTGGATCGCCACCGCCTACAAGTGGCTGGCCAAGGCCAAGCGGCTGCGCGGCACGCCGCTGGACATCTTCGGCTACACGGCTGAGCGCCGCGGCGAGCGCTCTGCCATCGGTGATTTCAAGACGTTGATGCGGCAGGTCGTTGCCGCCGTGACCCCGGACCGGCTCACGACGGCGTTGGAGCTGGCCCGCCTGCCGCAGAGCGTGCGAGGTTTCGGCCATGTCAAGGAGCACAACGCCGAGGCCGCCAATGTGCGTCAGAAGCAGCTCCTGGCCGCACTTACGGCACCACAGGTGCCTGCCTCGCAGCCTGAAAAGGCACCCCGCGCCGCTGCCTGAGCTGCACTCGCAGCACCAGCAAACATGGCGTGATCTGCAACCTTCCTGACCCACGCCGTACTGCGCCGGCACCTACGCTTGCCGACGAATTGAACCTGTTCCAGGAGACTTTCCTCATGATGCACCTTCCCGGCCTGAGCTTCGATCTCGGCGAAACCATCGAGATGCTGCGCGACACGGTGCGCAGCTTCGCGGCCGACGAAATTGCGCCACGCGCCGCCAGCATCGACCACGACAACCTGTTCCCGGCGGACCTGTGGAAGAAGCTCGGCGATCTCGGCCTGCACGGCATGACGGTGAGCGAGGAGTGGGGCGGCACGGACCTCGGTTACCTGGCTCACATGGTGGCCATGGAAGAGGTTTCGCGTGCTTCGGCCTCGGTGGGCCTGAGCTATGGCGCGCACTCCAACCTGTGCGTCAACCAGTTGCACCGCAACGGCAATGCGATGCAGAAAGCGAAGTACCTGCCGCCGCTGGTGGCCGGCGACCATGTGGGGGCCCTTGCTATGAGCGAGCCCAACGCCGGCTCCGACGTGGTAAGTATGAAGCTGCGCGCCGAGAGGAAGGGGGACCGTTTCGTTCTCAACGGCTCGAAGATGTGGATCACGAACGGCGGCGACGCCGACACGATGATCGTCTACGCCAAGACCGACCCCGAGGCTGGTCCCAAGGGCATCACCACCTTCATCGTCGAGAAGGGCTTCAAGGGCCTGTCCTTTGGCAACAAGCTCGACAAGCTGGGCATGCGCGGCTCCAACACCTACCCCGTCTTCTTCGAGGACTGCGAGGTGCCCGAGGAGAACGTGCTGGGCGGCCTGGGGCAGGGCGTGAAGGTGCTCATGAGTGGTCTGGACTACGAGCGCGCCGTGCTCTCCGGCGGGCCGCTGGGCATCATGGCCGCATGCATGGATGCGGTGGTGCCCTTCGTGCATGACCGCAAGCAGTTCGGCCAGAGCATCGGCGAGTTCCAGCTGATGCAGGGCAAGCTGGCCGACATGTACACCACCCACCAGGCCTGCCGCGCCTACGTGTACGCGGTGGGCCAGGCCTGCGACCGCGCCGACCATGCACGTTCGCTGCGCAAGGACGCCGCGGGAGCGATCCTGTACGCGGCCGAGAAGGCCACGTGGATGGCCGGCGAGGCGATCCAGGCGCTGGGCGGCGTGGGCTATACCAAGGAGTTCCCGGTGGAGCGGCTGTGGCGCGACGCCAAGCTCTACGAGATCGGCGCGGGCACGAGCGAGATCCGGCGCATGCTCATCGGCCGCGAGCTGTTTGCCGAGACAATGTAAGGGCAGGCCATGTGCAGTCTTGACGGGCTCTTTGCCAACAACCGCGCCTGGGCCAACCAGCGCGTGGACGCCGATCCCGAGTTCTTCACGCGGCTTGCGCGCCAACAAGCGCCGCGCTACCTGTGGATCGGCTGTTCCGACAGCCGCGTGCCGGCCAACGAGATCCTGGGCCTGGATCCGGGCGAGGTGTTCGTGCACCGCAACATCGCCAACGTGGTGGTGCACTCGGACCTGAACTGCCTGTCGGTGCTGCAGTACGCCGTGGAGACACTCAAGGTCGAGCACGTCATGGTCGTGGGGCACTACGGCTGCGGCGGCGTGCAGGCCGTGGCCGAGCACCGCTCCGCGGGCTTGGCCGACAACTGGCTGCGCCACATCGAAGACATCGCCTTCAAGCACGAACTGCGGCTGGGGACGGACCTCGACGACGAGGCCCGCGGCAGGCGCTTGGTGGAGCTCAACGTCATCGAGCAGGTGGCCAACGTGTGCCGCACCACCATCCTGCGCCGCGCCTGGTATCGCGGCCAGCGCGTCGAGGTGCACGGGCTGGTCTATGGCCTGGCCGACGGGCTGCTGCGCCGTGTGGGCAAGAGCGTGAGCAGCGGGCAGGCTTGGGACGAGCGCTACCGGGCTTCCCTCATGACGCTGGGCTGAACTCCACAGAAATCACAAGCGAGACAACATGCAAGCACTCAAGACGCAGATCGACCCGCGCTCCAGCGAGTTTCGAGCCAACGCCGACGCCTTGCGCACGGTGGTCGAGGACCTGCGCGCCAAGGCCGCCGAGACTACCCAGGGCGGCGGCGAGGCCGCGCGTGCCAAGCACACCGCCCGCGGCAAGCTGCTGCCGCGCGACCGTGTGGCGCAACTGCTCGACCCGGGCGCACCGTTCCTGGAGATCGGCCAGCTCGCCGCGCACGGCATGTACGGCGGCGACGCACCGGCCGCGGGCGTGATTGCCGGCATTGGCCGGGTGCAGGGCGTGGACTGCATGATCGTGGCCAACGACGCCACCGTGAAGGGCGGTACCTACTACCCGATGACGGTGAAGAAGCACCTGCGTGCGCAGGAGATCGCGCAGCAGAACCAGCTGCCGTGCATCTACCTGGTGGACTCGGGCGGCGCGTTCCTGCCCAAGCAGGACGAGGTGTTCCCGGACCGGGACCACTTCGGGCGCATCTTCTTCAACCAGGCCAACATGTCGGCGCAGGGCATTCCGCAGGTGGCCGTGGTGATGGGCTCGTGCACGGCGGGCGGCGCCTACGTGCCGGCGATGAGCGACGAGACCGTGATCGTGCGAAACCAGGGCACCATCTTCCTGGGCGGCCCGCCGCTGGTGAAGGCGGCCACCGGCGAGGTGGTCAGCGCCGAGGACCTGGGCGGCGGCGACGTGCACACGCGCATCTCGGGCGTCGCTGACCATCTGGCCGAGAACGATGCGCACGCGCTCTTCATCGCGCGGCGCATCGTGGCAAACTTCAACCGCGTCAAGCCCTCGACCGTTACGCTCGAGGCCAGCGAGGAGCCGCTGTACGACGCTGAGGAACTGTACGGGATCATCCCGCGCGACACGCGCAAGCCGTACGACGTGCGCGAGGTCATCGCGCGCGTGGTGGACGGCTCGCGCTTCGACGAGTTCAAGGCGCGCTACGGCACGACGCTGGTCACGGGCTTTGCGCGGCTGTACGGCATGCCCGTGGGCATCGTGGCCAACAACGGCATCCTGTTCGGCGAGGCGGCGCAAAAGGGCGCGCACTTCATCGAGCTGTGCTCGCAGCGTGGCGTGCCGCTCGTGTTTCTGCAGAACATCACCGGCTTCATGGTCGGGCGCAAGTACGAGAACGGCGGCATCGCCAAGGACGGCGCCAAGATGGTCACGGCCGTCGCGACCGCCCAGGTCCCCAAGATCACGATGCTCATCGGCGGCTCGTTCGGCGCGGGCAACTACGGCATGTGCGGCCGGGCCTACTCACCGCGCTTCCTGTGGATGTGGCCCAACGCGCGCATCAGCGTGATGGGCGGCGAGCAGGCGGCTTCGGTGCTTTCCACCGTGCGGCGCGAGGGCATCGAGGCCAAGGGTGGCGCCTGGAGCGCAGAGGAAGAGGAGGCCTTCAAGGCACCGATCCGCACCCAGTACGAGGAGCAGGGCCACCCGTACTACGCCACGGCGCGCCTCTGGGACGACGGCGTGGTGGACCCGGCGCAGACGCGGCGCGTGCTGGGCCTGTCGCTGGCGGCCACGCTCAATGCGCCCATCCAGCCGACGAAGTTCGGCGTGTTCCGCATGTGAGGATGGCCATGGACTACAAGACCCTTAAGATCGAGCACCGCGGCGCCAGCGCGTGGATCTGGATGAGCCGACCCGAGGTGCACAACGCCTTCGACGAGACCCTCATCGCCGAGCTCACGGCCGCCTTCACCACGCTCGATGCGGATCCGGCCGTGCGCGCCATCGTGCTGGCCGGCGAGGGAAAAAGCTTTTCCGCCGGGGCGGACCTGAACTGGATGCAGCGCCAGGGCGCCGCAGCGCTGGAGGACAACCTGACCGACGCACGCAAGCTCGCCGGGCTATTCCGCGCCATCTCGATGTGCTCCACGCCAACGATCGCCCGCGTGCATGGAGCAGCGCTGGGTGGCGGGATGGGCCTGGCCTCGGCCAGCGACATTTGCGTGGCCTCGACCAAGGCGCAGTTCGCCACCTCCGAGGTGCGCCTGGGCATCATCCCGGCAGCCATCGGGCCGTACGTGGTGCGCGCCATCGGCGAGCGCCAGGCCTACCGCTACTTCCAGACGGCCGAGCGCATCAGCGCCGAGCAGGCGCGCCACATCGGACTGGCGCATGAGGTGGCCGAGCCGCAGGAGCTCGACGCCCGGGTACAGCAGGTGGTGGACGCGCTGCTGCTGGGCGGTCCGCTGGCGCAGGCTGCCGCGACAGACCTGATCCGCGCCGTGGCGCATCGCCCGGTGGACGACGAGGTGGCCGAAGACACGGCCCAGCGCATCGCCACGCTGCGTGCCACGCCCGAAGCGCGCGAGGGACTTGCTGCCTTCCTCGGCAAGCGCGCGCCCGCGTGGACGCAAGGCCACGCCTGAGAACGATTGGAGAGACGCATGTTCAACAAGATCCTGATCGCCAACCGGGGCGAGATCGCCTGCCGCGTCATCAAGACGGCGCGCCGCATGGGCGTCGCCACGGTGGCGGTGTATTCCGAGGCGGATGCCAATGCCCGCCACGTGCGCCTGGCCGACGAAGCGGTGCTGATCGGTCCGGCGCCGGTGCGCGAGTCGTACCTGCTGGCCGACCGCATCCTGGAGGCTGCCAAGCAGACGGGCGCACAAGCTGTCCACCCGGGCTACGGCTTCCTGTCCGAGAACGAGGACTTTGCCGAAGCCTGCGAAGCCGCGGGCATCGCCTTCATCGGCCCGCCGGCGTCGGCCATCCGTGCGATGGGTTCCAAGTCGGCCGCCAAGGCGCTGATGGAAAAGGCCGGCGTGCCGCTGACACCCGGCTATCACGGCGACAACCAGGAGTCGACTTTCCTGGCAGCGCAGGCTGAAGCCATCGGCTACCCCGTGCTGATCAAGGCCAGCGCCGGCGGCGGCGGCAAGGGCATGCGCCGCGTGGAGGGCGCAGCCGAGTTCGAGGCTGCCCTGGCCTCGTGCAAGCGCGAGGCTATCAACGCGTTCGGCGACGACCACGTGCTGGTCGAGAAGTACGTGCTCAAGCCGCGCCACATCGAGATCCAGGTGTTCGGGGACAAGCACGGCGACTGCGTCTACCTGTTCGAGCGCGACTGCTCGGTCCAGCGCCGTCACCAGAAGGTGCTGGAAGAAGCGCCCGCGCCGGGCATGACGCCCGAGCGCCGCGCGGCCATGGGCCAAGCCGCGGTGGAGGCCGCCAAGGCCGTGGGCTACGTCGGCGCCGGTACCGTCGAGTTCATCGCCAACCAGGACGGGTCGTTCTATTTCATGGAGATGAACACCCGGCTGCAGGTCGAGCACCCGGTGACGGAGATGATCACGGGGCTCGACCTGGTGGAGTGGCAGCTGCGCGTGGCCAGCGGCGAGCCGCTGCCGCTCAAGCAGGAGCAGCTGTCCATCGACGGCCATGCGCTGGAGGCGCGCATCTACGCCGAGGACCCGGACCGCGGCTTCCTGCCCTCCACCGGACGCCTGGTGCATCTGGCACCGCCGCCGGAGTCGGACCATGTGCGCGTGGACACCGGCGTGGAGCAAGGCGACGAGATCACGCCACACTACGACCCGATGATCGCCAAGCTGATCGTCTGGGGCGCGGACAGGCGCCAGGCGCTGTCGCGCATGCGCCAGGCGTTGGCCCAGTACCGAGTGGTGGGCGTGCAGAACAACGTCGAGTTCCTCTCGCGCCTGGTGGCTGTGCCGTCGTTTGCCAACGCCAACCTCGACACCGGGCTGATTGAGCGCGAGCAGGCACTGCTGTTCCCTGATACCGGCGATGTGCCGGCTGACGTGTGGCTGCTCACGGCCCTGGCGGAGTTGCTGCGCGAGCAGCGCCTGGCACAAAAGGCGGCGGCCAGCGCGCCGGATGCGGCCTCGCCGTGGCGGCAGCTCGACGGCTGGCGGCTCAACGGCAGCGCCATGCGCCAACTCTCGCTGCGCCTGGGCGACGTGGTGCACGATATCGGCGTGGCAGTCGTGCGCGGTGGCTGGGAGCTGACATTGGGCACTCAGCGCATCTTCGCCCGCGGCACGCTGGGCGCGGACAGCGAGCTGATGGCACAGCTGGGCGAGCGCCGCCTGCGTGCCGCGGTGGTAGCCACCGGCGAGCGGCGCCAAGTGTTTTTCGAAGGACGCTCCTGGCCGTTGGCGATGGTTGACCGGCTGCACGTCGGTGGCCAAGGCGAGGAAGCGGAAGGGGGCTTGCGCGCACCCATGCCCGGCAAGGTCATCACGCTGATCGCGCAGCCAGGCGCGACGGTGGAGAAGGGCGCCCCGCTGCTGGTGCTCGAAGCCATGAAGATGGAGCACACCATCAGCGCACCGCGCAAGGGTGTCGTAAAGGCATTCCGCTTCGCGCCGGGCGACCAGGTGGCTGACGGATCCGAGCTGGTGGAATTCGAGAGGGCCGAGTGATGGAAAAGGTTCGCATCGTCGAGGTCGGGCCACGCGACGGCCTGCAAAACGAGAAGCAGGCCATCCCCACGGCCACCAAGCTGGAGCTCATCGAGCGGCTGGCGGCTGCGGGACTGCGCGACATCGAGGCCACGTCCTTCGTGTCGCCGAAGTGGGTGCCGCAGATGGCCGACCACGCGGAGATCATGGCGGGCCTGCAGCGCAGGCCTGGCGTGAACTACCCCGTCCTCGCGCCCAACCTCAAGGGCTTCGAGGCGGCGGTGGCAGCCGGTGTCACGGAAGTGGCGGTGTTCGCCGCCGCGTCGGAGGCCTTCTCGCAGAAGAACATCAACTGCTCGATTGCCGAGTCCATCAATCGCTTCGCTCCGGTGTTCGAGGCGGCCCGGCAGCACGGCGTGAAGGTGCGCGGCTACGTTTCCTGCGTGGTGGCGTGCCCGTATGACGGCGCCATCGCCCCGGACAAGGTGGCCGAGGTGGCGGCACGGCTGCACGACCTGGGCAGCTACGAGGTGTCGCTGGGCGACACGATTGGCGCAGGCACGCCTGCATCCGTGCTGCGCATGCTCGAAGCCGTGGCCACCAAGGTGCCGGTGGCGCAACTGGCGGGCCACTACCACGACACCTACGGCATGGCCGCGGCAAACGTCTACGCCTCGTACCAGTTCGGTGTGCGCGTGTTCGACAGCTCGGTGGCCGGTCTGGGGGGCTGCCCCTACGCCAAGGGCGCCACGGGCAACGTTGCGACCGAGGACGTGGTGTACCTGCTGCAGGGGCTGGGCGCCGACACCGGCGTAGACCTGCAGCGCCTGGTGGACTGTGGGGCCTGGATCAGCGAGCAGCTGGGTCGTGCGCCGCAGTCGCGCGTGACCCGCGCGCTGCTGGCCAAGCAGCCCGCGGCCAACGGGGCCTGATGCCGTGATCACCCTGCATCACTGCGTCAGCGCGCGGTCCTTCAGGCCGTTATGGATGCTCGAAGAGCTGGGCCTCGACTACGAGCTACAGATGCTGCCGTTCCCGCCGCGCGTGAAGCAGCGGACGTACCTGGAAGTCAATCCGCTGGGCACCGTGCCGGCACTGTTGGATGGCGCCGCGCGAATGACGGAGTCGGCCGCCATCTGCCAGTACCTGGCGGCGAAGTACTCGCCCAGAGGCATGGACGTGGCGGTGGACGAGCCGGACTTCGGCGCCTACCTGAACTTCCTGCATTTTGGCGAGGCGACGCTCACCTTCCCGCAGACGCTCGTGCTGCGCTACCGGCACTTCGAGCCGCCCGAGCGGCGCCAGCCGCAGGTGGCCGAGGACTACGTCAAGTGGTTCCTGGCGCGCCTGCGCTCGCTGGAGTCCCGTCTTTCGACGCAGGCCTATCTGTGCGCAGGGCGTTTTACAGCGGCAGACGTATCAGTGGGCTACGCGCTGCTTCTGGCCCAGCACCTGGGTTTGAGCGATGCCTTCACGCCTGCCGTGCGAGCGTATTGGCAAGCACTTCAGCATCGCGAGGGTTACCAGCGCGCCATGCGATCTCAGCACGAGGCAGCCGTCATGCAGGGCGTACCGGCTCTGCCCGCACCGGATACTCGCTGAAGCTGCCCAGGCACTCGATACATCGATTCGTTCGATGTTTGATAACGAGCATTTGTGTTTTACCGCAAATGTAGAAATGACCAAACTGTCTTCATTGACGCGGCACCGAGCAACAGCCTCAATGCCCCGCGTCGAGTTCCAAGTCCTACAGCGGAGCAGCAAGACATATGGCATTTCTGCGGCAGTGCCTCCAGGAGGCAAGACGGCGTTCCGGTGACGTGGAAGGTTGTATCGAATTGGCGGCGTCGGCAGGTGGCCTGGACGACTACCTCCATAACCGGGTGCCTGAACAGGCTTGGTACCCCATGTCCCTGGCAACTCTGCAGGAGCGCCGCAGCCGTGGAGCCTCGCTGCCAAAGCGGGCCGGCCGGTCCCAAGCCCGCTGAGCGGTAGCGCGACTTTCCTAAATCAACCCAAGGAGACAGGTGATGAAGCTTTTGGTGCCCGTGAAGCGGGTGGTGGACTACAACGTGAAGGTCCGGGTCAAGTCTGACGGCTCGGGCATGGACCTCGCCGGCGTGAAGATGAGCATGAACCCCTTCGATGAGATCGCCGTCGAAGAGGCGGTGCGGCTCAAGGAAAAGGGCGTCGCCACGGAAATCATCGCCGTGTCCTGCGGCGCAAGCGCATGCCAGGAGACGCTGCGCACGGCTCTCGCCATCGGCGCTGACCGCGCCATCCTGGTCGAGACCGATGCGGAGCTGCAGCCGCTGGCCGTGGCCAAGATCTTGAAAGCCCTGGTGGACCGGGAACAGCCGGGCCTGGTGATCCTGGGCAAGCAGGCCATCGATGACGACTGCAACCAGGTCGGGCAGATGCTAGCCGCGCTCACCGATATGCCGCAGGCGACCTTCGCCTCGAAGGTCGAAGTGGCGGACGGCCGGGCGCAGGTCACGCGCGAAGTGGACGGCGGGCTGGAGACAATCTCCGTGACGCTGCCGGCGGTGGTCACCACCGACCTGCGCCTGAACGAGCCGCGCTACGTCACGCTGCCCAACATCATGAAGGCCAAGAAGAAGCCGCTGGAGAACGTCAAGCCGGCGGACCTGGGCGTCGATGTCACGCCGCGCTTGAAGACCCTCAAGGTCAGCGAGCCGCCCAAGCGCGGTGCCGGCGTGAAGGTGCCCGACGTGGCCACCCTCGTGGACAAGCTCAAGAACGAAGCCAAGGTGATCTGACATGACCGCACTCGTCATCGCCGAACACGACAACGCGAGCCTGAAGGCTGCGACCCTGAACACCGTCACCGCCGCTGCTGCCTGCGGCGGTGAAGTGCACGTGCTGGTAACCGGCGAGAACGCCGCCGCCGTGGCGCAGGCCGCTGCCCAGGTGCAGGGCGTGGCCAAGGTGCTGCACGCCGACTCGGCCGCGCTGGGTGCCCAGCTGGCCGAGAACGTCGCGGCGCAGGTGCTGGCCGTAGTCGGTGGCTACAGCCACATCCTGTTCCCCTCGACCGCGGCCGGGCGCAACGTCGCGCCGCGCGTGGCGGCCAAGCTCGACGTGGCGCAGCTCAGCGACGTCACCAAGGTGCAGGGCGCCGACACCTTCGAGCGCCCAATCTATGCCGGCAATGCCCTGGCCATCGTGCAGAGCGCCGACCCGGTCAAGGTCATCACGGTGCGCACCACCGGCTTCGACGCGGCGAGCGCCACCGGCGGCAGCGCGGCGGTGGAGACCATCGAGGCGGTGGCCGACAGCGGCAAGAGCGCCTTCGTCGGCCGCGAGTTGACCAAGAGCGACCGGCCCGAGCTGACGGCCGCGAAGATCATCGTGTCGGGCGGCCGTGCGCTGGGTTCGGCCGAGAAGTTCACGGAAGTGCTCACGCCGCTGGCCGACAAGCTGGGCGCCGCGCTCGGCGCCTCGCGCGCCGCGGTGGACGCGGGCTACGCCCCCAACGACTGGCAGGTGGGCCAGACCGGCAAGATCGTGGCGCCGGCCCTGTATATCGCCTGCGGCATCTCGGGTGCGATCCAGCACCTCGCGGGGATGAAGGACTCCAAGGTGATCGTCGCAATCAACAAGGACCCGGATGCGCCGATCTTCTCGGTGGCCGACTATGCGCTGGAAGCCGACGTGTTCGAGGCGGTGCCCGAACTGGTGCGCTCGCTCTAGAAACCTGGGAAAACACAGATGCTCAAAGGTCAATCGGCTGTCGTCACTGGTTCCACCAGCGGCATAGGCCTTGGAATCGCGCAGGCACTGGCCCATGCCGGCATCAACGTGATGCTCAACGGGTTCGGCGATGCAAGTCACATCGAGTCCGTGCGTCGCTCATTGAGTGAGGAAACGGGCGTGCGGGTGGAGTACTCCGATGCCGACATGAGCCGGCACGACGAGATCGCTGGCATGGTGTCGCAGGCTGAAGCGGCCTTCGGGGCCGTTGACATCCTCGTGAACAACGCTGGCATCCAGTTCGTGGCGCCCGTGGACGAGTTCCCGGACGAGAAATGGTCCCAGATCATCGCCATCAACCTGAGCTCCAACTTCCATGCCATCAAGGCCGTGCTGCCGGGCATGAAGCGGCGCAACCATGGGCGTATCGTCAATATCGCATCGGCCCACGGGCTGGTGGCCTCGCCGTTCAAGTCCGCCTACGTGGCGGCCAAGCACGGTGTCATTGGCCTGACGAAGACCGTGGCACTTGAAGTGGCCGAGAGCGGGATCACTTGCAATGCGGTGTGCCCGGGCTACGTGCGCACGCCTCTGGTCGAAGGACAGATCAAGGATCAGGCCAAGGTCCACGGCATGAGCGAGGAGGAGGTGGTACGCCATGTCATCCTCGCCTCGCAGCCCAACAAGCGCTTCGTCGAAGTGCAGCAGCTTGCCGAAGTCGTATTGTTCCTCTGCTCAGGCGCTGCCTCATCCATCACTGGTGCATCGCTGCCTGTGGACGGTGGCTGGACCGCTCGCTGAACGCATTCTGGGAGAGCCACATGCCCCTGCCTCGTCCGCTTTTCCCTGCCGCTGATGCAGGGAAAATCGTGTCTGCTTGGGATGCCGTGCGTCTCATTCGTTCGGGCGATACGGTAGCCACTTCCGGATTCGTCGGCATCGGCTTTGCGGAAGAGGTCGCCATCGCGCTGGAGCAGCGCTTCCTCGCCGAGGCGCAGCCGCGCAACCTCACGCTCGTCTACGCCGCCGGCCAAGGTGACGGCCGGGACAAGGGCCTCAACCACGTGGCACACGAGGGCTTGGTGCGCCGGGTCGTGGGCGGGCATTGGGGACTTGTGCCCAAGCTCGGCGCGCTGGCCATAGCTAACCGCGTCGAGGCCTACAACCTGCCGCAAGGCGTCATCTCTTGCATGTTCCGCGACATTGCCGGGGGTCGCCCGGGACATCTGAGCAAGGTGGGCCTAGGCACCTTCGTCGATCCTCGCCTGGGCGGCGGCAAGATGAACGAGTGCACCACCGAAGCCCTGGTGGAGCTGACGCACCTGGGCGGCTCGGAGAGCCTGTTCTACAAGGCCTTCCCGATCCATGTGGCCATCATTCGCGCCACCACCGCGGACCCAGATGGCAACCTCACCATGGAGCGCGAGGCGCTGACGCTGGAGTCGCTGTCCATCGCCACGGCCGCGCACAACAGCGGCGGCATCGTGATTGCACAGGTGGAGCGCGTGGCCGAGCGCGGCAGCCTGCATCCGCGCCAGGTCAAGGTGCCCGGCGTCCTGGTGGACTGCGTGGTCGTGGCCGAGCCGCAGCACCACTGGCAGACCTTTCGCACGCCCTACCACCCGGGCTTCAGTGGCGAAATGCGCGTGGTAATGCAAGGCCAGGAAACGCTGTCGATGGACGAGCGCAAGGTCATTGCCCGGCGCGCCGCGATGGAGTTGCGTGCCAATAGCGTGGTCAACCTCGGCATTGGCATGCCCGAGGGTATCGCCGCCGTGGCGGCGGAGGAGCGGATCATCGATCTGCTCACACTCACCGCAGAGCCCGGCGTGATCGGTGGCCAGCCCGCCGGTGGTCTGGACTTCGGCGCGGCAGTCAACACGCAAGCCGTCATCGACCAGCCCTACCAATTCGATTTCTACGACGGCGGTGGGCTTGACGTGGCGTTCCTGGGCCTTGCGCAGGCCGACGCTCAGGGCAATCTCAACGTCAGCAAGTTCGGGCCGCGCCTGGCGGGCGCCGGCGGCTTCATCAACATCAGCCAGAACGCGAAGAAGGTCGTCTTCGTCGGTACCTTCAATGCCTGCGGCCTGGACATCGTGGTGGAAGAGGGACGTCTCATCATCCGCAGCGAGGGCAACACACCCAAGTTCGTGGACCGCGTGGAACACGTCACCTACAGCGGCGCGGTGGCACGGCAGCAGGGCCAGGAGGCGCTTTACATCACCGAGCGATGCGTGTTCCGGCTCGGTGATCGGGGCCTGGAGCTCACGGAAATTGCGCCCGGTGTCGACCTGGAAAATGACATCCTCTCGCGCATGTCTTTCAGGCCGGTCGTGGCCGAGCCGCTGGCGCTGATGAGCGAAGCCATCTTCCAACCACGTCCCATGGGTTTGCGCGATGAGATGCTGCGGCTGCCGCTGGAGCAGCGCTTCGCGTTCGATGCGGTGCAAGGTCTCTTCTTCGCCAACTTCGAAGGCATGACAGTGCGCAGCGTCCAGGACGTCGAGGCCATTCGCACGGCATTGGAAAAACGCCTGAGCGGATTGGACCGGATGGTCCCGGCGCTGGTGGACTACGACAATTTCCTGGTGCTGCCAGACGCACTCGATGCCTACTCGGACATGGTGCGCGACGTGGCGGCCAAGCATTACTCACGTGTTACCCGCTACACCACCAGCGCCTTCCTGCGCGCCAAGCTTGGTGAAGCGTTGCTGGAGCGCGGCGTGGCACCGCACATCTTCGAGAGCGCCGCGGACGCTCACCGGCAACTGCGGCTGCTTCAGGTGGCCGACACGGCCCTTCCAACCGCCAACACGTAGAGCGCCTGGCATTCAGGCGCCTTGGCGCAGCGTTTCCACTGACTGCGCTCCCTTGGTGCAGCACTACCGCCGTCCTGGTGGACGCAGGCAGTGGGAGCAGTCCCGGCTGAGGCGATGGCAATCCGACTTGCCCATTGACCGGTGTGTGGACCAGGGCACGCAGACCTTGGTGCGGCACTTCACATGGACGTTGATATCGAGAGACAGGCGACTTCCATCGAAGCAGTCGATGTTTGATAGCAAATATTTGAGTTTTACACGGACGGTGCCAACTACCAAACTGGCTCCAACGCATTCAGTCGCTTTCGGCTGTTCAACCTTGGAAACACTGGAATCCCCGTGAAGCTCTCTGCCCAACAGTCCCAAGCCCTGCTGGACAAGTATGGTCCGCGCGACTCGATGGAGTACGACGTGGTGATCGTGGGCGCGGGCCCGGCAGGCCTGGCCACCGCGATCCGGTTGAAGCAGCTTGCCGCTGAGCGCAACGAAGAAATCTCGGTGTGCGTGCTTGAGAAGGGGTCGGAGCCCGGTGCACACATCCTCTCGGGCGCGATCATGGACCCCAGGGCGCTGACGGAGCTGCTGCCCGACTGGCGCGAGCAGCGTGCGCCGCTCACGCAGGCCGTCACGCACGACGAATTCTTGTTCCTCAGCCCCCAGGGCGCCAAGCGCACGCCCGAGGCGCTGCTGCCGGACTGTTTCAAGAACCATGGCAACTACATCGTCAGCCTCGGCAATGTCGTGCGCTGGATGAGCGGCCAAGCCGAAGGGCTAGGTGTGGAGGTCTTCTCCGGGTTCGCCGCGGCCGGAGTCCTGTACGGCGAGGATGGAGCCGTGCGTGGCGTGGTCACGGGCGACATGGGGCTGGGCAAGGACGGTGAGCCGACGGAAAACTTCCAGCTCGGCATGGAGTTGCACGCCAAATACACCATTTTTGCCGAGGGCTCGCGCGGCCACCTGGGCAAGCAGCTGATTGAGACGTTCGGCCTTGACGAAGGCAAGGACCCGCAAAGCTATGGCATCGGCCTCAAGGAGGTTTGGGAGATCGAGCCGCAGCGCCATCGTCCCGGCCTGGCCATGCACACCGCCGGCTGGCCACTCGATCCAGACACCTATGGCGGCTCATTCCTCTACCACGCTGAGGACCACAAGGTCTACGTCGGCTTCGTGGTGGGCCTCGATTACAAGAACCCGTGGCTGTCGCCCTTCGAGGAATTCCAGCGCTTCAAGACCCATCCGGCTATCCGGCAGCACCTGGAAGGAGGGCGGCGCCTGAGCTACGGCGCGCGTGCGATCACTGCGGGCGGGCTGCTGTCGCTGCCCAAGACGGTGTTTCCTGGAGGCGCGCTGGTGGGCTGTGACGCCGGCTACCTCAACGTCAGCCGCATCAAGGGCAGCCACGCCGCGATCAAGACCGGCATGTTGTGCGCAGAAAGCGCCTTCGAGGCGCTACAAGCCGGGCGCAGCGGCGACGAGCTCACGGCCTATCCGGAAGGCTTCGAGAAGAGCTGGCTGTTCGACGAATTGAACCAGGCGCGCAACTTCAAGCAGTGGTTCAAGAAGGGGCGCAACACTGCCACGCTCATGACGGGCATCGAGCAGTGGCTGCTGCCGCGGCTGGGCATGAAGCGGGTGCCTTGGACCGTGCACCGGAAGGTGGCGGACCACGAGAACCTGTTGTCAGCCAGCCAGTGCTCGAAGATCGGATATCCCAAGCCCGACGGCAAGCTCAGCTTCAACCGGCTCTCCTCGGTGTTCCTAAGCAACACCAACCACGAGGAGAACCAGCCGGCACATCTCACGCTCAGGGATGCCTCAACGCCGCTGCGCATCAACCTGGGTGAATTCGCCGGCCCCGAGAGCCGTTATTGCCCGGCCGGCGTGTACGAGTACGTGGCTGACGAAGGCGGCGGGCAGCGGCTGCAGATCAACGCGCAGAACTGCCTGCACTGCAAGACCTGCGACATCAAGGACCCGACGCAGAACATCGTCTGGGTCACGCCGGAAGGTGGCGGTGGGCCCAACTACGTGGGCATGTAAGGGCCTGGCGGCCTCGACACACCGCAACAGCGATCTTCATCTCTGTTCACGACTGCCGGATTGACCCATGCTGATCGAGCACATCGACCGACAACTGCTTGAGCTCGACGCCGCGGCGCTGCGCCGGCGTCTGCGCGTGGCCGAGTCGCCATGCGCACCTGTGCAATCCTTCGAGTCAGAGCAAGGAAGCGAGCCGCTGCTGGCCTTCTGCAGCAACGACTACCTGGGCCTGGCGCACCACCCCGCGCTGATCGATGCCATGGCCGAAGGTGCGCAGCATTGGGGCACTGGCAGCGGAGCCTCGCACCTGGTCAGCGGCCACATGCGGCCGCACGTCCAGGTTGAAGAACTGGTCGCACGCTGGTTCGAGCCCCACATCCCGCACGCGCGCGCGGTCCTGATGTGCAGTGGCTACATGGCCAACCTGGCGTTGACGACGGCCCTGGGTGACGGCGATGCCACGCTGTTTTGCGACAAGCTCAACCATGCCTCGCTCATCGACGGTGCACGGCTGGCGCAAGCGCAGGTGCAGCGCTACGCCCACGGTCGGCTGGACGTGCTGGAGAGGCAGCTGCAGTCCTGCACGACGCCGGTCAAGCTGATCGTCACCGATGCCGTGTTCAGCATGGACGGCGACGTGGCAGACCTACCCACGCTGCTGGCCCTGGCCGAGCAATACGACGCATGGATCGTGCTCGACGATGCCCACGGCCTGGGCGTGCTGGGCGACCAGGGCCACGGCACTCTGGAGCATTTCAGGCTGCGCAGCAAACGCTTCATCGTCATGGGAACGTTGGGCAAGGCTGCGGGCGTTTCCGGCGCCTTCGTCGCTGCGCATCCGACCATCATCGAGTGGCTGGTGCAGCGTGCACGCCCCTACATCTACACCACAGCCATGCCGCCGGCGTTGGCGCACACGGTGCTGGCCAGCCTGCAGTTGATTGAAAGCGAAGAAGGGCGCACGCGCCGGGCGCAGTTGCAGGGATTGGTGGAGCAACTGCGCATGGGCTTGAAGGCCCTGGCTGGCATCCAGTCCTCCTGGCTGCTGAGTGAGAGCTTTACTGCCATCCAGCCTTTGATCGTCGGTGACAACGACATTGCGTTGAAGCTGTCTGCTGCGCTGCGCCATCGCGGCCTGTACGTGCCGGCCATGCGCCCGCCCACGGTGCCGGTGGGCACGGCGCGGCTGCGCATCACGCTGAGCGCAGCGCATACGTCAGTGCAGGTGCAGAGCCTGCTGGATGCGCTGGCGCAGGCGATGGGGGAATTGCAATGAATGCGTTGATGGACAGCGCACTGCGCGGCTGCTTCGTCACCGGTACCGACACCGGCGTGGGCAAGTCCCATGTCAGCGCCGGGCTGCTGCACTGGCTGGGCCAGCGCGGCCAGCGCGCCGTGGGCTACAAGCCGGTGGCGTCTGGACTCGACATGGCCGCCGATGGCCAGCTCTACAACGAGGACGTCGAACGCCTGCGCAGTGCCGGCAGCGTGCCGCTGCCGGCCACGCTGATCGGACCCTTTCAGTTCAAGGAAGCCTGCGCGCCGCACATCGCCGCGGAGCTCGAAGGCCGCTCCATCAACCGTGCGGCGTTGCTGCGTGGTGCACAGAAGCTGTCGTGGCGTGCGGATATTGTCGTGGTCGAGGGCGCAGGCGGGTTGGTCATCCCTTTGGGCGCAGATTGGGACAGCACGCAGCTGATGAGCGCATTGGGCTTGCCCGTGGTTCTGGTGGTCGGCATGCGTCTGGGCTGCCTCAACCACGCACTGCTTACGGCCGAAGCCGTGCTGGCCCGAGGTCTGCTGCTGGCGGGCTGGGTCGGAAACGTCATCGACCCCGGCATGCCGCACCTTCAGCGCAACCTCGAGACGCTGCACCACGAGTTCGTCCGCCGGCACCAGACGCCCTGCATGGGCATGGTGCCGCACCTGGCAGATCCCAATGCCGCTGCAGTGGCCAGCTACTTCGACAGCAATTCGCTCCAAAGCCTCTTCGGCAGCGAGTGATTCAATCCATCAACCCACCAAGAGCAGTACGCCATGAGCACTGTTGTCGCCACAGTCCCGCTTGCTTCTCTGCGCCGCCGCGCGCCCATTGAGCCCGAAGCCGGGCGCTGGTCCGTGGCTGAGGTGCAGGCGCTCTACGACCTGCCGTTCATGGACCTGCTGTTCCGCGCCCAGCAGGTGCACCGCGAGCATTTCGACCCGAGCGAAGTGCAGCTCTCCACGCTGCTGTCCATAAAGACCGGCGGCTGCGCCGAGGACTGCGGCTACTGCCCGCAATCGGCGCACTTCGACACGGGCGTCGAGGCGTCGAAGATCATGTCCATCTCCGAGGTGCTGGGCGCCGCGCAGGCGGCCAAGGAGCAGGGCGCCACGCGCTTTTGCATGGGAGCCGCCTGGCGCAGCCCCAAGGAGCGCGACATGGAGCGCGTGACCGAGATGGTGCGCGAGGTGCGCGGCCTTGGCCTGGAGACCTGCATGACGCTGGGCATGCTCGACCAGGAGCAGGCGGCGCAGCTCAAAGATGCCGGCCTCGACTACTACAACCACAACCTCGACACCGCGCCGGACCACTACGGCAACGTCATCCACACCCGCACCTACCAGGACCGCCTGGACACGCTGACCAACGTGCGCGACGCCGGCATCAACGTGTGCTGCGGCGGCATCGTGGGCATGGGCGAGACGCGCGCGCAGCGCGCCGGGCTGATCGCGCAGCTGGCCAACCTGGACCCGTTCCCGGAGTCGGTGCCCATCAACAACCTGGTGCCCGTGCCGGGCACGCCGCTGGCCGACAGCGAGCCCATCGACCCGTTCGAGTTCGTGCGCACGATCGCCGTGGCGCGCATCACGATGCCGACGACCATGGTGCGCCTGTCGGCCGGCCGCGAGCAGATGGACGACGAGCTGCAGGCGCTGTGCTTCATGGCCGGCGCCAATTCCATCTTCTACGGCGACCGGCTGCTGACCACGACGAATCCGCAGGCCGAGAAGGATCGCCGCCTCTTCGAGCGGCTGCAGTTGCGCCCGCAAGGCCAGCGCCCAGAGGTGCAGGCGCACCTGGACGTCTCCGGCGCGGTCGCCAAATGAGTGCACTGCTGGCGCCGCGGGCGTCGGTCGCGCCGTTCGTCGATCTGGAATTCCTGCAGGACCCGTATCCGGCCTACCAGGCGCTGCGCGAGGCCGGGCCGATCCACTGGAGCGAGGTGTTCTTTGGCGGCGCCTGGCTGCTGACGCGCCATGCCGACGTCGAGGCCGCGTTGCGCGACCCGCGCCTGTCCGCTTGCCGCACGGGCGGCTGGGTGATGCGCGCGGCCGAGCCGGATGCGCGCCTGGACCTCACGCCGATGCAGCGGTTGTTCACGCGTTGCCTGCCCTTCCTGGACGCGCCCGACCACACGCGGCTGCGCAAGGTGCTGCAGCCCGCGTTCCGGTCGGACCGCGTGCAGGCCTTGAAGCCGGTGACGCAGGCGCTCATCGATGAGCTGCTGGACGAGGCCGGCGACAGCTTCGACTTCATGCAGAAGGTGGCGCGCCCGCTGCCGGCGCGCGTGATCGCCAAGCTGATGGACGTGGACGCGTCGGTGTATGCCGACTTCACGGCCTGGAGCGAGGACATCGCCGCCTTCCTGGGCTCGGTGAACCCGACGCAAGCCGAGGTGCGCGCCGCGCAGCGCAGCGTGGTGACGCTGGCCGGCTATTTCGAGCGCGAGCTGCTGCCGCGGCGCCGCCGCGAGCCGGGCGACGACTTGGTGAGCGGGCTGCTCGCGGCCCAGGCCGACGGCAGCGTCGAGGACGGCGCGGAGCTGCTGGCGCAGTGCGCGATGCTGCTCTTTGCCGGCTACGAGACCACGCGCCACCTGCTGGGCAACGCGGTGCACGCGCTGCTAACACACCGTGATCAGTGGGAGATGCTGCGGAAAGCTCCCGAGCTGCTGCCCAACGCCGTGCGCGAGCTGCTGCGCCACGACACGCCGGTGCAGTGGAGCGGGCGACGCGTGGCCGCTGACTTCTCACTGCATGGACAGCGCTTGCGGCGCGGTGACCTTGTCATCGCGCTGGTCGGCGCAGCCAACCGGGACCCGGTGCGCCATGCGCGGCCTGATGTGCTCGACGTTGCGCGAGCCAGTCCAGGGGCGCTGGCTTTCGGCACCGGACCGCATGTGTGCCTGGGTGCATCGCTGACGCAGCTTGAGACGCAAATAGTGCTATCCACGCTGCTGCGCCGCCTGCCCACCTTGCAACTGCGTGGGCCAATCCAACGGACCCAGAGTCCGCTGTACCGGGGGTTTACTCACCTTCACGTGAGCGCTTGAGGCAACGGCTGTATGGAGATGGGGCGGCAGTCGCAGCCCCGACACCCCGTGGATTGCCTTTGCTCGCTGCCTCAGCGGTGTGATGGTCATACCGATATGGCTACACGGTATGCGCGGACTCGTCGTGGGCTTGGACCTTGCCGTGCAGAAATCAACACGGCGACCGGCACGCTGTTGGCAAAACGCAAGTTGCCCGGCTCAAAGCGAGGAACCAACGAGGTGTCGTCGTTGATAAATCCAGGGCATTGAAGTTATCACCACCATGCGTAAGCGTCCGGCGGCACCACGGTTGACGCGGTGACCGAGGCGCGGCAACGTCTTCAGCTGTCAAGCGACATCAGAAACTGACCCCTCATGTTGCCTCACGAAGGAATGTTACCGGGCTCTTGGACGGTTTCTTGGACAGGTAGGTCAAGGGAATCGACTCCCCATCGGCATTGATCAATCCATTGCCGGACTGCTTCAGCACGCCAGATCTCCAGTGCCCGCTGAACGGTTCGCACGTGCTTTGAAGCAAAGGTTCCAGCAGGTGCAATG
This sequence comes from Azohydromonas lata, assembly GCF_034427735.1. Classification (NCBI taxonomy): domain Bacteria; kingdom Pseudomonadati; phylum Pseudomonadota; class Betaproteobacteria; order Burkholderiales; family Sphaerotilaceae; genus Azohydromonas; species Azohydromonas lata. Next base: position 79,192 of record NZ_JAXOJX010000004.1, on the reverse strand, counting down.
TCTTGGAGGCGGTGGAGTACGTCCACTGCCGTCATGCCCGGCTGCGCTGCGAGCCACTGGCGTATCTGCGCTTCGTATTGGTCGAGCATGCGCGGTCGCTTGGGGACCGGCTTACGCCGGTTGTAGGCGCGCCGATGGATTGCCCGCTGCTCGCCCTTCGCTTCAATCTCTGCGATGCTCAATGGAGTGCCCAGCACCTGGTCGCCTTCAGACGTTCCGCCGTCCAAGGCCACGTCGATCCACTCGCCGACCCAGCTCAGCTTGAGCAGCTCGGATCTCGGTGAAGAGCAGGACCGGGTCGGCTGCAGCGAGTCGCTGCTGCAGCGCGTCCTTGGCTTCGCCGCTGACGGCTTGATGCAGAAGAACCCGGTGCGCTGGCGGTATGGGAGGGTGGTACTGCTTGACCACCTGGGCACCGATGCGTGTCTTGCTCTTGAGCTTGAAGGACGGCTGCATGAGGTTCGTATGCAGGCGAGATGCGCGGTACAGCCGAGTCAGCATCTGCACCGACTCCAGCCCTTCGAAGCGCCCATAGCCAACCAGCCGCCGGACGATGGCTCCGTTCTTCTGCTCGACCCAGGCCTGATCGTTCTTCCGGTAAGCCCGTGCGCGGGTGACTTCCAGTCCTTGCCCACGGCACCACCCCACAACGCGCTCGTTCATGAAGACGCTGTCGTTGTCGAAGTCCACGCCGAGCAGCGGGAACGGGAACAGTTCGCGTGCCTTGGCGATGGCATCAATCACCAGGGTTCCATCGCGGGTGAGCACCGGCACGCACTCCGTCCAGCCCGTGGCGATATCGGTCAGCACGAGCGTTTGGACGAAGCTGCCGCAGAGGTTCGGTCCGCAGTGAGCGACGAAGTCCACCTCGACATAGCCGGGCACAGGATCGTTCCAGTCGCCAAAGGTTCTGATGGGTACGGCCCGGCGAATCGCCGAGCTCTTGCCCGCGGCACGTCGCCTTCCCTTGGCTGCGGCCAACCGCACTGGCGCCAGGAGCCGGTCTATGGTCGCTGGGCTGATCTGCCCGAGCTGGGCCTGCAAAGCAGCGTCGTCCGCGAGCTTGCCGTGCTGGATCAAAGCCGGCAGCAGCACTGGGATCATCACCTTGAGCCGCTTGGAGCAAACGCGGTCCGAGACCTCCCACAGAATGCACAGTGTCTCGCGTACCGCGGTGCCATACCGAGCCCGCGGCTGCCGCTTGCGAGGCTCTGCAGCAGGCTTGGACAGCAGCCGGATGGCATGTTTGCGGTGGTAGCCCGTGATGGCTACGAATTCGTCCAGGATTGCGCTGCGCTCCTCGATGGTGCTGGCCTGATACCGTGTGCCTACCGCCTCGGCCAATTCCTTGCGTGTTGCCATACTCACTCGCTTCGCCACGTTCCACTACTCCGACCGAACCTTCCGACCGGAGGCAAGTTACGTGAGGCAAGCAGGCCGACAAGAACCCGCCCGGTAGCAAACCAGCTGAGTCAATGCGGGGGTCAGTTTCTGATGTCGCTTGACAGGCGCTGCAGCAGGCCGGCCGGCGCAGTCAGCAACTGTTGCGCGCGGCGGCCGAGCGCGCCCAGGCGCGCCGTGGCAACGAGGCCGTGGAGCTGCTGGCGCAGGCGGTGCGCGTCAAGGGCGTGCTGCATGACGACACCAGGAGCTGGCAGGAGCGTGTGCTGGAAGCCCAACGCCTGCTCGCCGGCATCGATGCGGCTGCCGCAACCTCCTCGACCTTTGCCGCGCGTGTGCGCGTGGCGCTGGCGCAGGACTCGCAGCGGGTGCATGCCTGCCTTGCTGCCCTGGACGACATGGACTTCCAGGGGCTTGCCTCGGACGCCGGGTTTGTCCAGTGGCAAGCCTGGCGCGAGCTGCGGCAGCGCAACGCCGATGAACGTGCCGAGCCTGGTGCGCTGCCCGACGTCGGGGCGGCATGGCAGCCGCTGGTCAGCGCGAGCGATCCCAAGGCTGCTTGGCAAGCCTTCGAGGCAAGCACGATGATGGCGCTGCGCAAAGGCGTGCGCCGCGGCTCGGTTTGGGTGGACCACTCGCTGAGCTTTCGCGAGCGCGACCAGATGCTCATTGCGCCGCAGGAGTGGGCACTGCACCGCATGGAGTTCATCGGCCAGCTCGGTCTGCCCGAGGCAGCAGCGGACTTTATCAAGCCGCTCATTGCCACGCTCGTGGCCGGCCTGTGGGGCGTGGTCGGCGCCGTGCGCCGCGGCCAGGTGGAGATCGGCACGGACAGCATGCTGCACCTGAGCAAGCTCGCCGCCGTACCCAGTGACCGCGAGCCGCGGCGCACCCGGGAAGCCATCTACCGCAGCATCGGCGCCGTGCAGTTCCCGGACGTGATGCTGGAGGTCGATGCGGCGACCAACTTCAGCGACACGCTGCTGGGGCACCGGGCGCGCTCGCACCAGGAGCTGCTGGCGCTCTACGGAGCACTGCTGGCTCACGGGACCGAGCTGGACGCCAGCGAAGTCGCGCACATGATCCCGCACCTGGAGCCCACCCAGATCCTGGCGGCCATGCGCTCCATCGAGTCCGGCAAGCGCCTGCGTCGGGCCAACGAGCGCATCGTGCAGTACCAAAGCAGCATCCCCATGGCCGCACTCTGGGGTGAGGGTGACAAGGCTTCTGCCGACATGCTGGCCCTGGACGCTTCCCGGCAGCTCTGGAACGCGCGCGTCGATCCGCGCCGGCGCACCTACGCCGCGGGCATCTACACGCACCTGCGCGACCGCTGGGGCGTCGTCTACGACCAGCCCATCGTCCTCAACGAGCGCCAGGCTGGCGTGGCTATCGAGGGCGTCGAGCAGTTCAACCGCGTGGAAGACCGCATTCGCCTGTCGCTGCTTTGCGTAGATACCCACGGTTGGACCAACGTCGGGATGGGCATTGCGAAGCTCCTGGGGTTCGATCTGTGCCCGCGCCTGCGCGACCTGGCCGAACGGGAATTGTTTCTACCTCATCCATTCTCCATTCCCGAAGAGCTTGAAAGGGCCGTTGACAGGCGCGTTTCGCTGCGGGCCATAGAGCGCGGCTGGGACGGGTTGCTGCGGCTGGCCTCGTCCATTCGCACTGGGCGGGTGTCAGCTGCGCTGGCACTGCAGCGCCTGGGGTCCGCTGCGCGCGGTGACCCGGTTCACCGCGCGGCCGACCACCTGGGACGGCTGCTGCGCACGATCTACCTGTCGGACTACATGGCTGTGAACGACTTTCGGCGCGAGATCCACATGCTGCTCGATCGCGGTGAGTCCGTGCACCTGCTGCAGCGTGCCGTCTACAGCGGCAAGGTGGCACCCGAGCGCGGCAGGCGCGCAGACGAGATGCGCACGATCTCCGGCTCGCACAGCCTGTTGACGAATGCCGTCATCGCGTGGAATACCGCCCGGATGGAGGCCACCGTGGACCGGCTGCGCAAGAGCGGCGTGCGTATCGAGGACGACTGGCTGCGCCGCATGGGCCCAGCTCATTTCGGCCACATCAACTTCCGCGGCACGATGCGCTTTGGCATCGAACGCTTCGCACCGTCGCTGATCGAAGAGCAACCCGGCTCGGGGCGTCAGTTGCGACTGGTCTGAAAGCGGTGGGTAGGCGTTCTATGGCTTTGACGGCCTCGTGCCGACGCCAGCCTCGTGGATTCGGTGTAGCGCCAGACAGAGCCGGCACGGCCCTATTGCCTTTGGCAAGCAACACGATGGGCAAAAGCTTTGTCTATCAATGGCGAGGAATAATCAAATAGACCTCGCGGCTTCTGGTGCCGATACTGACATCAATACGACGGATGAGCCTGTCTCTTCACGGGGAAGACAGCAGGCAATGTGTCCGCTACCAGGAGACAACATGCTGTTCAATCGCCGCCACGTTTTGGCCGCGGCGCTGGCCGCCGCCTGCGCACCTGCCGTCCTGGCCCAGTCCTATCCCGCCAAGGCCATCAAGGTCGTTGTGCCGTTCCCGCCGGGGGGTGGACCCGACATCATTGCCCGCGAGGTGACGCAGAAGGTCACTGCAGCCACGGGCTGGACCTTCGTCATCGACAACCGTCCGGGCGCCGGCGGCAACCTCGGCGTCGATGCCGTCGCCAAGTCTCCCGCCGACGGCTATACGCTGGTGCTGGGGCAGACCAGCAACCTGGCCATCAACCCCTCGCTCTACGCCAAGCTGCCCTACAACCCGTTGAAGGACCTGGCTCCCATCACGACTGCGGCCACGGCGCCGCTGGCGCTGGTGGTCTCCACCTCGTCGCCTTACAAGACGCTGGCCGACGTGGTCAACGCCGCTAAGGCCAAGCCTGGAGCGGTGAACTTCGCCTCGCCGGGCAATGGCACCGTGGCGCACCTGACCGGCGAGCTGTTCCAGAAGGCCGCGGGCGTGCGCTTCCAGCACGTCCCCTACAAGGGCGCCAACCAGGCGCTGAACGACGTGATCGGCGGCCAGGTGGACCTGTACATGGCCTCGGTGACCTCGGTGCTGCAGCAGATCCGCAACGGCAAGCTGCGCCCGCTGGCGGTGACGTCGGCCAAGCGCGTGAACGACCTGCCGCAGGCACCCACCATTGCCGAGGCGGGCTACAAGGGCTTCGACGCCACCACCTGGTTCGGCTTCCTGGCACCGGCTGCCACGCCCAAGGACATCGTGGCTCGCCTCAACACCGAGTTCAACAAGGCGCTGCAGCAGAACGATCTGCGCAAGCGACTGGGTGAAGAAGGCGCCGACGTGGCTGGCAGCACGCCCGAGCAGTTCGCCACCCTGATGCGCGACGAGCTTCAGCGCTGGAGCAAGGTCGTGAAGGAGTCGGGCGCCAAGCTCGACTGAGCTCGGCGGCATCGCGCCGCCCATACATCCCTCTGCCGCGCGGCACCTCTGCCGGTGCGGTCCTGTGATTTCCAACGGAGATTCTCATGAGTCAAGCCGCCGCATTGCCCGACGTGATCCGCAACGTCGATCGCCTGTCCAACGACATCGTCAAGCAGGCCGCCGAGTTTGCTTCCTCGATCCTGGCCGACGTGGCCGGCCGCCGCGGCGCGCTCAACGGCCGCATCCAGCCGCTGAGCCCCTCGATGCGCTTCGCGGGCACCGCTATCACGGTGGAAGTGCGCCCGGGCGACAACCTCATGATCCACGCCGCCATGGCCATCGCGCAGCCGGGCGACGTGATCGTGGTGGACGGCAAGGGCGATCTTTCCAGCGCGCTGATGGGCGAGATCATGTCGCAGCAGTGCGCGGCTCTCGGCATCGCCGCCGTGGTCATTGACGGCGCCGTGCGCGACAGCGATGCCATCCGCGAGCTGGGCTTCCCGATGTTCGCTGCCGGCCTCAACCCCAACGGCCCGACCAAGCTCGTTCCCGGTCGCCTGAACCACCCCGTCTCCATCGGCGGTGTCACGGTGAACCCAGGCGACCTGGTGGTGGGCGATGCCGACGGCGTGGTGGTGGTCGAGCGTGACAAGGCAGCCTCGCTGATGCCACTGGCCGCCGAGAAGGTGGCCGCCGAGACCAAGCGGATCCAGGGCATCAAGAGCCGCCAGGCACTGCGCCCGGCCTGGCTGGACGGCGCGCTGCGCGCTGCCGGCGTGCTCAAGGATGGGGAGACGCTGTGATGAGCAACAAGCCGGTTTTCCTGGTCACTTCGAACGACCTGGCGTCGCAGGCGCTGGCGCTGCTCGCCGACTACGAGGTGGTGTTCGCCGGCAAGACGCCGACCGAAGACGACATCGTGGCACTGTGCAAGCAGCTCGACCCGGTGGCGATCATCGTGCGCTACGGCAAGGTGGGGCCTGCCGTGATGGACGCGGCGCCTTCGCTCAAGGTCATCTCCAAGCACGGCAGCGGCACCGACACCATCGACAAGGCAGCGGCTGCGCAGCGCGGCATCCAGGTCGTCGCTGCCACGGGCGCCAATGCCGCGGCCGTGGCCGAGCAGGCGCTGGCACTGCTGCTGGCTTGCGCCAAGTCGGTGACCCAGCTCGATCAGCGCATGCATGCAGGTCATTGGGACAAGGCCACGCACAAGAGCCTGGAGCTTGGTGGCCGCACCATCGGCGTGGTTGGCCTCGGCGCCATCGGCCTGCGCCTCGCGCGAATGGCCGACGCGATCGGCATGCGGGTCATCGGCTTCGACCCGTACGCCAAGGACCTGCCAGCCTACGTGCAGTCCGTCGATCTGGAGACGATCTGGCGCGAGTCGGACGCCATCTCGCTGCACTGCCCGCTCACCAGCGACAACGCCCAGCTGCTCAATGCGCAGACGCTGGCCAGGTGCAAGCCCGGTGTGGTCGTGGTCAATACCGCGCGCGGCGGCCTCGTCGATGAGGCGGCGCTGCTGGAGGCCATCCGCAGCGGCCAGGTGCGCAGCGCCGGGCTGGACAGCTTCGCGGTTGAGCCCATGGCGGCGCCGCACCCCTTCCACGGCGAGCCGCGCATCACGCTCAGCCCGCACATCGGCGGCACGACCAGCGACGCCTACGTGAATATGGGCGTTGCGGCGGCAAAGAACGCGCTGGCAGTCATCGGCGGCTGACGGAGGTTGTCATGGCTCAGCGCTGGAAGCACGCACCTCAGGGCAGCCACTGGGGGGAGTTCGGACCCGATGACCAACGCGGTCGCATGAACCTCGTGGATCGCAGCAAGGTGCTGCAGGGCATTGCCGAGGTGCGGGAGGGGCGGACCTTCTGTCTCTCGCTGCCCCTGGACGTGCCCGGCGGCGACGCGCTCAACCCGCGCCGGCAGCCGCCGCGCCATTTCGCGACGCTGCGCAACGGCCCCAGCGCTGGGCAGCAGGGCTTTTGTTGGTCCTACGCCTCGGAAGACCCGCTGCTCACCGACGTGGTCAACGACGACGTCGTGCTGATGAGCCTGCAGTACTCCACGCAGTGGGACAGTTTGGCGCACATGGGCAGCCGCTTCGACGCCGACGGCGATGGGCAGGACGAAGCCGTGTTCTACAACGGCTTTCGCGCCGGCGAGGAGATCCGGCCCGGACAGCACGACCCCGACGCTACCGCAGCGTGGGCCCGCTATCCGGACCCTCACGCCGGCGCGCTGGGCATCGAGCACCTGGCCGAGCATGGCGTGCAAGGCCGCGGCGTGCTGATCGACCTGGAGCACCACGTCGGGCGCCGGCGCACGGCGGTGGGCTACGACGCGCTTATGCGCATCCTGGAGGCCGATGGCGTCGAGGTGGAGGCCGGCGACATGGTGTGCGTGCACACCGGCTTCGCCGACGCGCTGCTGGCCATGAACAAGCAGCCCGACGTCAAGCAGCTGCACGACCTGGGCAGCGGCCTGGACGGGCACGACGCGCGGCTGCTGAATTGGATCGTGGATGTGCGCCTGGCGTGCCTGATCGCCGACAACCCGGCCGTGGAGCTCACGGGCGTGAGCCTGCAGACCCCCACGCCGCTGCGCCGGCCCCGCCTGCCGCTGCACGAGCACTGCCTGTTCAAGAACGGCATCCACCTGGGCGAGCTCTGGTATCTGACCGAGCTGGCGCGGTGGCTGCGCAGCCAGGGCCGCAGCCGCTTCCTGCTCACGGCGCCGCCGCTGCGCCTGCCCGGCGCGGTGGGCTCGCCGGCCACGCCGATCGCCACCGTCTGATCCTCATCAGGAGCAAAATCATGAAACTCAAGTTCCAGGCATTGGCCGTGGCCATGTTGGGCCTGCTGGCCGGGGCGGCGCAGGCCGCATGGCCGGATCGGCCAATTCGGCTGATCGTTCCCTATCCGGCGGGTGGCGCGGCCGACAGCATCGCGCGCGTGGTGGCCACGCAGTTGTCCGAGCGGCTCAAGCAGCAGGTGCTGGTCGAGAACCGTGCCGGCGCAGGCGGCACCATCGGCGCTCAGGCCGTCGCGCAAGCTCCGGCGGACGGGTACACCTTCCTCTACGACGCGACCTCGTTCGCGGTGAACCCCAGCCTCTTTCGCAAGTTGAACTTCAGCTACGCGAAGGACTTTGCACCGGTGTCGATGGTGGCTCGCATCCCGACGCTGCTGGTCGTGCCAGCGGCATCGTCGATGAAGTCGGTCGCCGACCTGGTCAAGGCAGCCCGGTCGCCCCAGGGGCCGCTGACCTACGCGTCGGCAGGCAACGGCAGCGCGTCGCAGCTGACGGCAGCCATGTTTGCCCAGGGCTTCAACGTGCCCATGGTGCACGTGCCCTACAAGGGCGGTGCACCGGCGCTGACGGACCTGGCTGGCGGGCAGGTGCAGCTGATGTTCAGCGCCGTCACGGCGTCGATGCCGCTGGTCAAGGGCGGCAAGCTCAAGGCACTGGCCACGGCCTCGCCGCAACGGCTGCCCACCTTGCCTGACTTGCCCACCGTGGCCGAGTCTGGCCTGCCGGGGTTCCAGGCGTTCGAGTGGAACGCGGTGTTCGCGCCGGCGGCCACGCCCGCGGACATCGTGGCCCGCATGGAGGGCGAGTTGCAGCAGGTTCTCACCTCGCCCGCGGTGCGCCAGCGCATGGACGAACTGGGTGCCCTGCCTGCTGCAAGCGGTGCCAAGGAGCTCGACCGCTTCGTAAAGGCAGAGACCGCTCAATGGGCCCGCGTGATCAAGACGGCGGGCATCACGCTGGACTGAAGGAACCATTCCCCATGAAGAAGTCCGTCGCCGCCCTGGTAGGCGCCGCAGTGCTCACGGCGGCCACGCTGGTCCACGCGCAGGGCTACCCAGCCAAGCCCGTCAAGATCATCGTGCCGTATCCGCCGGGTGGGGCGGTGGACGTGGTCACTCGCAAGATGGCCGCGCAACTGCAGGCGCAGACCGGGCAGACCTTCTTCGTCGAGAACAAGGCCGGCGCCACCGGCACCATCGGCATCATGTCGGTGGTGCATGCGCCGGCCGATGGCTACACGCTGGTGGCCAACGACACCACCTACGCGCTGCTGCCGCACATTTTCAAGAAGCTGCCCTTCGACCACCAGAAGGATTTACAGCCGGTGTCGGCCTTCGTGTTTGCGCCCATGGGTGTGGCGGTCAGGGCTGACGGTGGCCCGAAGACCCTGGGCGAGCTGATCGCGGCGGCCAAGGCCCAGCCCGAGAAGGTTACCTACGGCACGGGCGGCGCCGGCACGATGCCGCACTTCGCCAGCGAGGCGCTGGGCATCGCTACGGGTGTCAAGTTCATGCACGTGCCGTTCAAGGGCGCTGGCGAGGCCACCATGGCGCTGCTGTCGGGCACCATCGAGTTCCAGATCGCCTCGACACCGGGCATCATCGGCCAAGTCAAAGGCGGCAAGGCCCGGCTGCTGGCGGTCAGCGGAGAGCAGCGCCTGCCCTTGCTCCCCGACGTGCCGACCTTCGCCCAGGCGGGCATCAAGGACTTCAGCGTCGTGAACTTCACGGGGTTGTGGGCCCCCAAGGGCACACCGGCGGCTGTGGTCACCCGGCTGCAAAAAGAGATCGCCGAGGCCATGGCCAGCGACGAAATGAAGTCCTATGCCCAGAGCATCGCGGCGCTGCCAGGCTACTGGGATGCCGGGACCTTTGCCAAGATGCTGGGCGAACGCACAGCGTACTGGGGAAAAATCGCCGGCAACACGGCCTTCGAGCGCCAGTGACACTGTGCCTGCTGCAGCCGCCCCAGTTTCGCGAGGCCAACGTCTTCACGCGCATGCTGGTGGATCTCCGCAGCAACGGCATATGTTCGGCCTAGCCATGGACGAGGCAGGACACCTGCTGGTCGCCGATCCCGGCATGGGTTATTACCGGGTCTTGAACCACCGGGCCGATCCGGTGCAGGTGATCCGCAGTCTTGAAGGCACGTCGCTCACGAACCTGGCCTTCGGCGGCCCGCAGCGGCGTACGCTGTACTGCACAGAGTCCGTTCCCGGCTCGATCCTCAGGATCCGTATGGACGCTGCAGGCCTGCCGTGTGCCCGACCCGAACAACTGCCACGGGTGGCCTCCGGCTCGAAAGATTGCGGCCTTGGCGCGGCCTGCTGGGCACCGATGTAGGCTGCATCGGCGCTGCATCCGTGTCTGTGCGCCGCAGGCGTCACCCTCCGGCATGCTGCGCACCGTCACCCAGGGCCGCTGCTTGCATGCACGATCTTGAGGCGCCTCGGTCTTGTCAGATGGCGCATCACTCCCAAGTCCTGAACGTCCCTGCAGAACGATCAAGCGGCGGAAGACTTGCGTCGTGCGCTTGGTGAAGCCTGAACGGTCTGACGCCGGGCGCGGGACTTTGATGGTCCGGCTCCTCCCGAGGTTTCAACAAGCAACTCGATCAGGCGCTTTGCCGCAGGCAGCAAGTAGCTGTCCGAGCGGTAGGTCACCGTCAGGCGTCTGTTCATGGTTGTCTCCTTGAGAGGAACTTCCTTCAGCTGCGTGTTCTTGTTGACGTGGTACCTGGAGACAAAGCTCAGCAGACCGGTTTCGACGATCAGCGCCGGCAGCATGATCAGCATGGTGCTCTCGATCTGCACCACAGGTCGAGGAAGAAGGTAGCTGTCGAACGTACGGTCCAGCCAATCCCGGGTTGTCGCGCCCGGTGGCTGCAGAACCCAGCGGTGGCTCGTCAAATCTGCCATCGTCACCTTTTTCTTGAGAATCGGATGGTCGGCGCTGGCAGCCACCACGATGCTGTCCTGCGTCATCAGCCTGGACGTCATGCCCGGCTCGGCGGACATCTCTGACGCTACGATCAGGTCGAGCTCGCCTGCCTTGATCTGCGCCTTGAGAACATCCAACAGCCCGACGACGGTTTTCAACGTCACGGATGGCGCCTCCACCAGCAACTTCCGTGTTGCCGCGGGAAGCAGAAACTCGGCCGCCGTGGGCACCACGCCAATGCGCACGTGCCCCGTCAGCCCGAGGCCGATGTCGCCGATTTCTCGCTTGGCGTCGTCGGAGTCGAAGCGCATGCGCTGCGCCCACTTCTGCAGGATTCGACCCGCCGGTGTGAGCCGGATGCCTCGGCCATGTCTCTCGAACAGTGGTCCGCCATAGGCGTCTTCAAGCCGGCGCACACAGCTCGTCAGTGTGGGTTGCGATCGGTGCAGCTTCTGGGCCGCCAGGCCAATGTGCTGCAGCTCGGCCATCGTCTCGAAATAGCGCAGGTCACGCAGATCCATTGCAAAAGATCCATCAATGAATGACCAGCAATTATCAAATAGACGCAACGTCCCTGGGCACGAATACTTGAGGCCACCAAAGGAAACCGTCTTCGATTGCTGCGCGTTGTGAGGCTCGAACGCGTATGGGATATCCGCCTCAAGTCATTTGCAGGCGAATGCATCGCACGGTAGTCGAGGTCTTGGGCTGTATGCGCAAAAGGGCGCCATTGGCCCTGGTCAATTGGCCGTCCGACGCTCTGTCGAGATCACCAAGCAGGCTTGCGCAGCAGCTATTCCCGTGTCCATAAAGTTGCCTGCACAACGGTGTGAACCGTTGTGTGCAGACTGAAGGACGCGACACATGTTCAGGTCGGGTGCCTTTTTGCCGGCTGGACGCCTTCGACCCAGCGCCCGTGATCTGGCGCATGCGGATCGTGCATTCAATAAGGAGACACATGCTCACCAAGCACCACGCCATCGGCGCAGCAGTTGCTGCTGTACTGGCCATGCCCATGCTGGCCAGCGCTCAAACCAACGTCACGGTGTACGGCATCGTCGATGCGAGCATTCGCCGCGCTGACAACGCCAACGCTGCGGGCCAGTCGGTCACGTCGCTCAACGACGGCGTCTACGGCACAAGCCGCTGGGGCCTGCGCGGCAGCGAGGATCTGGGCAGCGGGATGAAGGCCGTCTTCACGCTGGAAAGCGGCTTCGACCCCTCCACCGGCACGCTCCTGAACGCTGATGCCAGCGCCAACAACGGTTTCGGTGCCGCTCCGAACGGCCGCCTGTTCGGGCGTGAAGCCTCGGTAGGCCTGGATTCCCCACTGGGTCTGGTGACGCTGGGGCGGCAATACACCTTGGCGCATCCCTTGTCGGGCCGCTTCCAACCGCAACCCAACCCGAACCTGGCTGCCATCTCCATGTTCAGCACCCACCATGTCGCCCGCCAGGACAACATGGCCCGCTACTACAAGCAGCTCGGACCGGTGGGTGTCTATGCCAGCTACACGTTCAACGAGGGCAACGGCCGCGGCCGCGGCGTGGGGGCCACCTACACCGCCGGTCCCCTGGACCTGACGGCCTACTACCAGGAGGTCAACAACGCCACCAATACCGCCACGCGCGGCATTGCCGGCGCGGGTGGCAGCTACGCCGTGACCAAGGATCTGAAGGCCTTCCTGGGCTACATGAAGCGCAACGACCGCGGCACCAGCGCCCAGGAAAACGACGTCTGGAGCATCGGCGTGAACTACAACCTCACCGCCCCGCTGGTCCTGACCGTGAACTATGCGCAGGACCGCCAGAGTGGCATCAACGCGGGCAAGCGCAAGATGGGCTACGTCGGGCTGGACTACAACTTCTCCAAGCGCACGGACTTGTACGCCGAGGTGGACAACAACCGTCTGAGCGGAGCCTACCCGCTGCCAACATTCATGGGCACGCGAGACTCGGCCACCAGCTTCTCCGTCGGTCTGCGCCACCGCTTCTGAGCAGCCACGCAACCAGGCCGGCACGGCGCAGTGCCGGCCGCTGCTGCCATGGCTGGTCAAACCGCCCGCATTGGCTTGTCACGTCATGCCGGCCAGCCTCATGACGTGAACCGCAGCCCGATGCCCATGCGGTTCTGATCTTTAGTCCTGACACTACACGGAGCTCTCTTGATGGACATGCCTTCACACCAGCTGGCCATGACGGTGCTGATGACGCCCGACACGGCGAACTTCGCCGGCAACGTGCACGGCGGCACCATCCTCAAGCTGCTGGACCAGGTGGCCTACGCCTGCGCCAGCCGCTATGCGGGCTGCTACGTTGTGACGCTGTCGGTCGATCAGGTCATGTTCCGGCAGCCGGTCCATGTCGGCGAGCTGGTGACGTTCCTGGCCGCAATCAACTACACCGGCACCTCCTCGATGGAAGTGGGCATCAAGGTCATCGCCGAGGACATCCGCTCCCAGGCGGTGCGCCACGTCAACAGCTGCTTCTTCACCATGGTGGCCGTCGACGAACATCGCAAGCCCGTTGCCGTTGCACCACTGCGACCGTTCACGCCGGATGAGAAGCGCCGTCATGCAGCTGCCCTGGTTCGAAAGCAGCTGCGGCAGGAGCTCGAACAGCGTTCCCGGAACTGACCGTCATCCCGGCGCGCCGTGGCCATGGCCGCATGTCACGCTGACCACGAACGTTTCGCAGCTGTTGGTGTGCCTTTCACATCAGCCGGAGTACCTGCTCATGGACAAGTTGAACGATCGAGTCGACCAGCGAAAGGCCGACACCTCGAAGCCGGCCTCGCACCGTATCGTCATCGTGGGCGGCGGCGCCGGGGGGCTGGAGCTGGCCACGCGGCTGGGCGACACGCTGGGCCGGCGCGGCTTGGCGCAGGTGACGCTCATCGAGAAGGCGCGCACGCACTTCTGGAAGCCGCATCTGCACGAGGTTGCGGCCGGCACCGTGGACCTGCACACCCACGCCGTGAACTACCTGGCGCAGTCGCACTGGCACTGCTTCCGCTACCGCATGGGCGAGATGACGGGGCTGGACCGCGAGCGCCGCGAGGTGCACGTGGCGCCCTTCATCGACTCCGACGAAAATGAGCAGGTCACGGGGCAGCGCGTCTTCGCGTACGACACGCTCGTGATTGCCGTGGGCAGCCTCAACAACGACTTCGGCACGCCCGGCGTGCAGGAGCACGCGATTCTGCTGGAGACGCCGGCGCAGGCCGAGCGCTTCCACCGCCGGCTCGTGAACGCCTGCGTGCGCGCCCATGCGCAGAGCGCGCCGTTGCGCCCGGAGCAGTTGCAGGTGGCTATCATCGGTGCCGGAGCCACCGGCGTGGAGCTAGCCGCGGAGCTGCACCACACCACGCGCACGCTGGTGTCCTACGGGCTGGACCGCATCGACCCGGAACGCGACATCCGCATCGAGCTGATCGAGGCCGGCCCGCGCATCCTGGGCGCGCTGCCCGAGCGCATGTCGGCCTCGGCGCGGGAGCTGCTGGAGGGCCTGCACGTGCGCGTGCGCACGAACGCCAAGGTCACGGGCGTGACGGCCGACGGCGTGCAGCTTGCCAGCGGCGAGACCATTCCGGCCGAGCTGGTAGTGTGGGCCGCCGGGGTGAAGGCGCCGGCGTTCCTGGCCACGCTCGATGGCCTGGAGGTCAACCGCATCAACCAGCTCGTGGTCGGCCCGACGCTGCAGACCACACGCGACGACAACGTCTTCGCCATCGGCGACTGCGCCGCGGCGCCGTGGCTGGGGCGCGAAGGCACGGTGCCGCCGCGCGCGCAGGTGGCGCACCAGCAGGCCTCGCACCTGGTCAAGCAGATCCGCCGGCGCATGCGCGGGCTGCCGGTGCAGCCCTGGACCTACCGTGACTTCGGCTCGCTGGTGTCGCTGGGCAAGTACTCGACGGTGGGCAACCTGATGGGCTCGCTGGTGGGCGGCAACATGTGGATCGAAGGGTTGTTCGCGCGCTGGATGTACCAGTCGCTCTACAAGCTGCACGAGTTGGCGCTGCACGGCGTGTGGAAGTCGACGCTCGGCACCGCGGCACGCTTCATCGCACGGCGGACGGTGCCACATGTAAAGCTGCACTAGCCGAATAATCCTTGTTATCTTGCCAGCGCCGCCGTGGGAGCAAACTGGACGCCGTGAAAACGCGCGAGTCTCCAACCGGGCCAGGTCACGAGCTGGAACTGCCCGATGCCGCGGCGCTGTCGGCCCTGCGCGCCTGGCACCAGGGGCTGTCCTCGCGCGAGGCCGTGGCGCGCTTCACGCCTGAGCGGCGCGCCGCCGGCGGCTCCTCGCGTGCGGTGATCGGCGCCATCCGCCGCCAGATCGCTGCGTTTGCAACCAGCCGGCAGCGTGGCGATCTGATTAGGCATTTCGCAGGCCCAGCGCGCAAGGGCACGGCTGCGGCCCGGGCCATCGCGCAGGCCATCGAGGCGCTGCGCCAGGCGCCCATCCCGCAGCCGCTCATTGGCGACGACCTGTCCCGCTGGCTGCCGCCGCGCGTAGCGGCAGTCCTGCGCCGGGCCGGCATCCGGACCCTGGCCGAGCTGACGCTGCGGGTGCCGCGCAGAAAGCGCTGGTGGCGCGGCATCGCCGGGCTCGGGCCAGCCATGGCCGGCCAAGTCGAAGGCTTCTTCGCCGCACATCCGGACCTCACCGAGCGGGCACGGGCACTGGTGGCCATGCCGCCGCAGGGCGACGTGCGCCCCTGGGAGCGCATCGTCCCTCCCGTCGAGCTCAACGGCTCCATGGGCGCGTACCGGGCGCCGCACGCGTCGTGCTCGCTGCGGCCAACACCGACTCTACGAGGCCGTGCAGGCCTGGCTCGCACTGCACGAGGCGCCGGCCACGCGGCGCGCCTACCGCCGGGAAGCCGAGCGCCTGGTGCTCTGGGCCGTCGTCGAGCGCGGCGTGGCGCTGTCGTCGCTGTCCACCGAGGACGCCACGGCCTATCGCGCTTTCCTGCGCCACCCGGCCCCCCGCGCGCGCTGGATCGGCCCGGCCGCGCCGCGCTCCTCGCCGCTGTGGCGGCCGTTCCTCGGCGGCTTGTCGCCGCGTTCCACGGCCTACGCGCTGTCGGTGCTGGGGGCGCTGTTCCGCTGGCTCATCGACCAGCGCTACGTCCTGGCCAACCCGTTCTCGGGCGTGCGCGTGCGCAGCGGGGCTGGATACGACACGGGTGTTCTCGGTGGGCGAGTGGCAGCTGCTGCGCACCGTGGCCGACGCTCTCGAATGGACCTACGGCTGGGAGCGCGGCGCCGCGCAGCGCATACGCTTTGCGTTGGACTTCGGCTACGCCACGGGTTTGCGCGCGAGCGAGCTGGTGGCCGCGGAGCTGGGCAACGTGGAGCTTGATGCGAGCGGAGATGCCTGGCTGCACGTGGTCGGCAAGGGCGGCAAGATTGGTCGGGTGGTGCTGCCGCCGCTGGCGCGCAGTGCGCTGGAGCAGTACCTGATGCAGCGTGGCTTGCCCGTGAGCGCGAAGAAATGGAACCCTTGCACGCCGCTACTGGCCAGCCTGCAGGGCGACGCCGGCATCGCCGCCACGCGGCTGTGGTCGGCGATGAAGCTCTTCTTCACGACGGCGGCCGCGGTGCTGGCCGACGTCAATCCGGTCCTGGCCGAGAAGCTGCAGCGGGCCTCACCGCACTGGCTGCGTCACGCCCATGCCTCGCATGCGCTGGACGCCGGCGCCGACTTGACTGCGGTGTGCGACAACCTGCGCCATGCCTCGGTCGCCACCACGTCGCTGCCCATCGCCGCCGCGAGCTTGAGCTGCCCGTCCTGCCGCTGCAAAGGGGCGGCCTTCCACGGCGGGGACGAAGTCGTGGGCCGAGCAAGCCTTGGTGGATGGGTGCCTACGGCTGCGGATCGGTACCCGAGCTGCTGCAGGACGGTGTCACCGGCTTCATCGTCCATGACCAGGCCCAGGCCATCGAGGCCGCACGCCAAGTCGATCGCATCGACCGTCGCCGCTACCGCCAGGCCTTCGAGCAGCACTTCAAACACCTCCGACGCTGGCCGCGCTCCATACTTGAAGTTGAGGATGACGTGGTTGACGCCGACGGCGCACGGCGCGTCGAGGAAGCGCAGCAGGAAGTGCCGCCCCGCCCTGAAGCCGAGGTGGATGGGCGTCGGCGGCAGGTGCGCGTTGTCGGTGAGGTCAACGTAGAGCGATTGCACGAACGGCTTGAAGACGCCCGGGCTGGCGGCTTGGACCTCACCGCGCCAGCGGGCCACCGCCTCGGCTTGGCGTTCGATGCCGCGGGGATAGGTGATCCAGCCGTCGGCATGCCCGGCAATCCCCGGCAGCGGCTGTCCGCTGTTTCCGGTGACGAGCATCAGCAGGCGCCCAAGCGGCTTGGGTACGAGGTCGGCGTTACCGGTGAGCACGCCGGCCGTTGACTCCAGCATCGAGTACTCGAGCTCAAGCACGCGGTGGATCACCTCGAAATAGTCGCGAAACAGGAGGGTGCGCCGTTCGATGTCGACGCCGAAGGCCGGAAACTCTACCGGCCGGTCACCCGACGCCACGCCCAGCACCAGCCGTCCGGCCGACAGCTGGTCGACCGAGGCAGCCGCCTTGGCCACATGCAGCGGGTGCCGCAGCGGCAGCACGATGGAGCCGGTGGCCAGCGCAATCGTCTGCGTGTGCGCCGCGATCCAGCCGAGGTACACCCAGGGATCGTGGATCTGGCCGAGGTCACCGAAGCTTGGGCACGTCGCGCACCCACAGCGCGGCATAGCCGAGGGCCTGGGCGCGCTGCGCAAGCCGCTCCTGGTCGCGCATCGACGGCGCGTCGCCCGTGAAGGCCTCGATGGGGAAGAAGACGCCAAGCGTGAGGCCGCCCGCGCGGAACATGCGACGAAAGCCAAGCGCTTCCTGGACGGTGGCCGTCGGATTGACTTTCAGCATGGGCTCTACGGGTCGACGTCGGTCAGCGTACGAAACGTGCCGACGCCGGTCTTCCCAATTGCTGCGAAAACTGCCCAAGGATGGCGAACCGTCTGCCTTCGACGAGCGCCGTCGGGTGGAACAACGCCAGATCGTGGCCCTGCAGATGCCGACCACCCCGGATCAGCACCTCTTTCGGTCACGCGCTTCTCGCCTTTTCGACTGGTGACCTCGACCAACCTCGTGGCGGCGGCAGGGTATTCACCGGGTTGGAGGCGCTGGCGTGCCGCCGCATGCCGGTCTTATGATGCATGCACCGTGTATACATTCAGTCCACACTGAGTCCACACATGATGACTCTCAAAAACGAAGACCTGGCGACTCACGCCTACCAGAAGGTCCGTGAGGCAATTCTTCAGGGGGAATTCGCGCCAGGGATGCCGCTGTTCGAGGTGCATTTGGCGACCCGGATGGGCATGAGCCGCACGCCGGTGCGCGAGGCGTTGAAAGTGCTGGCGCGGGACGGCTTCGTGCAGGTGGTGCCGGCGCGCGGATACATCGTTCCCTACCGGTCAATGGATGACCTGCGCGAGTTGTTTGAGCTGCGCGAGTCGCTGGAAGGCACTGCCGCGCGCTGCGCCGCGCAGCGCGCAACCGACGCAGAGCTCGCCGAGCTAGAAGCGTTATGCGTGCGCTATGAGAACGAGCAGGACTGGCATCGTTGGGTGCAAATCGGAACGGACTTTCACAACCTGCTGGTTGCCGCGGCTCGCAACCAGCGTCTGGCCAACATGCTCGATTCGCTGAACGGGCAGATTGTCCACTCCCGCCGCTCGGTCCTGCGCGCCGATCCGCAACGGCGCGACGCGGCGACCCGGGAACACCGCGCCATCCTCGACGCTGTGAAGGCGCGCAACGCCGCGGACGCCGAAGCTCGTGCCCGGGAGCACGTGCGGCTTTCTTACGAGGCGACCCTTTTCTCATACCAAAGCCGACCCGCAGCCATCGGCTGAGCGACCCCGTCCAACCCAGGAGCAACCCACCATGCAAGCCACTTCCATCAACAGCCAGGAGCGATTTCTCGTTGAGCCGCCCCGAAACACGCCAATCGTTCGAGAAGTCGATGTGCTGGTGTGCGGCGGCGGCGTCTCCGGCATCGGTGCGGCGCTCGGCGCCGCCCGTGCCGGCGCCAAAACGATGGTCATCGAGAAAAACGCGTTCCTGGGGGGAGCCGCCACGGCGGTCCTCATGAACACCTGGAACGTGCCGGTGTCACGCATGACCGGCGTGGCTCGCGAAGTCGCACTGACGCTGGCCGAGCGCGGGGAAGGCAACATCACGGGGCCGACCTTTCCATTCGACCCCGAGGGCTTCAAGCAGGCCGCTGTCGACCTGCTGCAGCAGGCCAACGTCGAAGTGCTGAACTACACCTGGATCGAGGACGCGATCATGGAAGGCTCGCGCATCAAGGGCGTGATCATCCAGAACAAATCGGGCCGCCAAGCGATTCTGGCGAAAACCGTTGTCGACGCAACAGGTGATGCCGACGTCGCCGCCGCAGCAGGTGCCGAATACGTCAAGGGGCGCGAGAAGGACAACAAGATGCGACCGATGAGTGTGCTCTTCAGGCTCGGGGGTGTCGATTTGGGCAAAGTGATCGAGTACTGCCGCAGCCAACCGAAAGAGTACTTCACCGCAGACCCCAACTTTCACATCATTCAGCCCGAAAAGGGGCTCGTCCGGCTGTCTGGCTTCTTCCATATCGCCGACAAGGCTCGCGCGGCTGGCGAGCTTCCGGAAGAGATCCATTACCTCCGGTTCGAAGGGATCGACGTTGCGCACGGCATCGTCACGGTGAACAACTCGCGCGTCTACGGCGTCGACGGCACCAACGCCTGGGACATCTCGCGCGCCGACACTCAGGCCCGGCTGCAGAACCGGCAGTTGAAGAACGTGATCCGCAAATACATCCCCGGCTTTGAGAATGCCTTCGTAATCGACTCGTCGCCGACGGTCGGTGTGCGGGAAACACGCCGGGTGCGCGGGCCCTACGTGTTGCCGCAGGAGGATCTGGTTGCGCAACGTACGTTCGACGACAGCGTGATCCGCGTCTGGCGGCACATGGCAGCAGGGCGCGACTGGCACAAGGCCGAGGGCGGCGAAGGCGCACCGAATGACGCCGTCTACCGCACCGTGACCACCGACCTGACGTGGTTCGAGATTCCCTGGCGCGTGTTCACGCCGAACAAGGTTGAAGGCATGACCGTGGGTGGCCGCGTGCTGTCCGTCACGCACGAAGCAGACATGTGGACCCGTGGTCAGTACTGCTGCCTGGTGACCGGGCAGATTGCCGGGATCGGCGCCGCGCTGGCGGCCGAGAAGGGCGTCACGCCCGCGGCGCTCGACGTGCGCCAACTGCAAAGCGTCCTGGGCAAGCAAGGCATAGACGTGGGATCGGCGGCCGAAAAGCTCATGCCACAGGCTGCCTAAGCCTCCGGTCAAACCCTCAACCCGAGAGTTCTCAACATGAAGGCTCTTTCATTCTTGACCGTTGCAGCAGCAACGCTGTGGCTGGGCGCCAGCGCCCCGGTGCTTGCGGAGCAGGCCTATCCGGCCAAACCGGTCACCATCATCGCTGCATTCCCGCCGGGCGGCACCGTCGACTTGCTTTCTCGCGTGCTGGCCGTGAAGCTCGGCGAAGCCTGGAAGCAGAGCGTCATCGTCGAGAACCGGGCAGGTGCGAGCGGCATCATCGGATCGCAGTACGTCGCCCGCCAACCGGCGGACGGCTACACCCTGATGGTGGTTCCCATCACACACGTCACCAACTCGGGCCTGTTCGCCAAGGTGCCGTTCGATCCGATCGAAGACTTCACACCCATCTCCATGCTTGCGTCGTCGCCGCTGATGATTGTCAGCAGCAACAACTTTGCGGCGAAGAACATCACCGAACTGGTTGCGCTGGCTAAAGCCAAGCCCGGATCCCTGAACTGCGGCTCGGGTGGCAACGGCACGTCCCAGCACCTGGCTTGCGAATTGTTCAAGCGCACGGCCAGCGTGGACATCAAGCACGTGCCCTACAAGGGCAATGCAATGGCCATGACCGACGTGATGGGCGGCCAGATCGAGCTGCTGTTCGACCAGATGGCCACTGCAGTGCCGCATGTGAAGGCGGGCCGGGTCCGCGCCTTGGCAGTCACCAGTGCCAAGCGCTCGCCCGCGATGCCCGACGTGCCCACGGTTTCAGAATCCGGTCTCCCGGGTTTTGAAACCAACGCCTGGTTTGGGATCGTCGGACCACGTGACATGCCCAAAGACGTGGTCGATAGCATCAACGCGTCGTTGCGCAAGGTGCTAGCGCGCACGGAGGTGCAGAAACAGCTCGGCGACCAGGGACTCGAGCTGACACCCAGTTCGCCTGAGGAATTCCGCAGCACGTTGAAGTCCGAAATGACCAAGTGGGCTTCCGTGATCAGGGAAGCCGGCGTCAAGGTCGAGTGAGGGATTCTTTCATGGTCACTGCTAAATCCCTGGCTAGAAGGTTCAGCAGGTCTTCCGGGTCCACGCGGCACCGTGCCGACGCTTGCATCGCCCTGCACAACGCTTAGACTGCGACAACGCCACCCACCCAGCAGTCGACCGAGGCGCGGTGCCGGCACCATGCGTGATCGCCCAACCGCCGCTGCCACGAAGTTCGAACTGCTCGCGCGAGAACTCGAGCAGCAGATTGCTGCTGGGGTGCTGCGCCCCGGCGATCGCTTGCCTTCCTTGCGCCAGGCTCGTGGCAGTCGGGGCCTGAGCCCAAGCACGGTTTCCCAGGCTTACTACCTGCTCGAATCCCGAGGCCTCGTCCGCGCGGAGCCGCGCTCGGGCTACTTCGTCGCCGCACGCGCCGATGGCGTGCTGCTCGCGGAGCCGCAAACTTCGGCACCCCAGTCCGGATCCCAGACCGTCGAGATCAACGACCTGATCTACACGTGTCTTGGCTTGTCACGCGCTCGCGACATTGTGCCCTTCGGTTCCGCGTTCCCGAGCCCGACCTTGTTTCCTCTCGATCGACTGCGTCGCTCGCTGATCTCGAGCACACGGCGGCTTGAACCCTGGAATATGGTCGACGACCTGCCACCGGGCAACCTGCGTCTCAAGCGCGAAATTGCCAAGCGTTACCTGCGTCAGGGCCTGACCGTGGCCACCGACGAGATCGTGCTTACCCACGGTGCGATGGAGGCGCTGAACCTGTGCTTGAACGCGGTGACGCGGCCGGGTGATTCGGTGGTGGTCGAGTCCCCGACCTTCTACATGGCGCTGCAGGCCCTGCAGCGCCTGGGCCTGCGCGCCATTGAGGTGCCGACCCATGTGCGCGATGGCATTGATCTCGGCCGCCTAACGCAGGTAATCGAGCTTTACCGCCCGCAGGCCTGCTGGCTGATGACGACCTTCCAGAACCCGCTCGGCTGCCTGATGCCCGAGTCGAAGAAGCACGACCTCGTTGAACTGCTCGCCCGCCACGACGTGCCTTTGATCGAAGACGACGTCTATTCGGAGCTCTACGAAGGCAACGTGGCGCCGCTGCCAGCCAAGGCCTTCGACCGCCGCGGCTTGGTGCTGCACTGCTCGTCGTTCTCGAAGTGCTTGGCGCCAGGCTACCGCGTCGGCTGGGCTGCGCCCGGCCGGCTGGCGCACAAGGTTGAGCGGCTGAAGCTGTTGACGAGCCTGTCGGGAACGATCCCGGTGCAGGCGGCGCTGGCCGACTACCTGCAGGAAGGCGGCTACGACCACCACCTGCGAACCCTGCGCCAGTCTCTGCAGGCACAGCGCAGCAGCCTGTTCGACGCCGTGAACCGGCACTTTCCGCACGGAACGCGGGTGGTGCGGCCAGCCGGCGGCTATTTCGTGTGGGTCGAACTGCCCGTCGGGGTCGACGCGATGGCCCTGCACCGTACCGCGCTGGCACACCACATCAGCCTGGCTCCGGGACCGATGTTCTCGGCGCGCGCCGAGTTCCGGCACCATATCCGGCTGACCTGCGGTCAGCGCTGGGACGGGACGCTCGAGCGCGCCATACGCACGCTGGCGCGGCTGGTCGGTGACGCAGCGCGCGTTGGCATCGCCTCGACCGCACCGATCTGATCCGGTCGCTGGTGCGCCCAACTGCTCATACCACCGGCGCAGGCTGCCGGGCAGAGTGCGGGCATGTTCGAACCCGCCCTACCTTGCACCGCGATGCCGCGCTGACGCTGGTGGCGGTCAACCCCATGCACCTTGGCTCGGAGCTTTCTCTGCACGAGGTGCTGGACCGGTTGGATCCCTCGGTCCTTGCCGGCCTGGGGTAACCGGACTTTTCGTGAGGTGGGTGCAGCGATGGTGGAATCTTTGTTGCCATACAAGCACCTGCAGAAATTCGCACGACAACCACTCAGCCAAACTTGCAAGCCCTTGGTTCATTTTCCCTTTTGAACCCGAAGCGCACCAAACTGCACGGACAGTCCGTGCGCCCCTTGCTGCAGGAATTGCGGCTGCGCTGGGCGCAGTGGCGTCCACGCGCGGCATGGCACAAATGGCCCGGGACGCCGGGCCGTCGCATGAGGCCTTGCACCGCGACCGGTACGACACCATCGTGCGGGTCTGCACCGCGCTCTGCGTAAAGTTGAGCAAGCATCCATCTGATCCCGTGCGCTGACGCAAGACGTCGAGGAAAGTAGCAGTATGTTGATCAGGAAGCCCGTGAGCGGCGGCCACGTGTGCCATTGCTGCGGGCTGTGGCACGAACCGGACGAGCCCCGCGGCTTGCCTGGCCGTCGACGTCACCGGTCGCGCCAGCGCCCCTTGTGCGCATGCGCCAGCGGGCCTGTCCTAGCGGCAGGAGGCCTGCCATGAGCGACGAGCGCACGCCGCAGCCTCTGCCCGGGGCATCGTTGGCCGAGCCACCGCCCCCTGGCCTGCCGCCCCTGCGGCTCAGAGCACTGCTGCTGGCTTTGTTGCTCGCCGTGCTGCTGCCCTCACTGGCCGTCGGGGGCTACGCGACGTGGCGCGCGGTGCGCGCAGGCCAGGCAGCCGCCGAGGCACGCCTTGCGGACACTGCAGCCGCCTTGGCGCTGGCTGTGGACCGGGAGGTCGGCGGCTACCGCAGCGCCGCAACCGCTCTGGCCGCCTCGCGCAGCCTCGATGGACCGGTGCCCGACCTGGCCGGCTTCGAGACGGAGGCCCGCCGCGTGGCACACGCGCTGGGTACATCGCTCGTGTTGATGGACAGCGCGTCGATGCGCCATCTCGTCAACACAGCGCTGCCCCCAGGCGCGCCGCTCGGCACCGGCTCGGTGCCCGACTTCAAGGCCATGGTCGTCACGGGCGGCCCGCTGGTGACGGACCTCCTTCGCGACGCGAGCACGGGCCACGCCGTCGTGGGCGTGGCCGTGGCTGTGGAGCGCGCGGGGCGTATCGGTTACGTGCTGGCAGTGCGGCTCACGTCCGAGCGGCTGCGGGAGTTGCTGGCCGCCCAGGCGCTACCGCCCGGTGCCTTCGCTTCCATCACAGACGGGCGCAGTGCCCTCGTCGCGCGCTCGGACGCGCTGCATGAGCAGCTTGTCGGTCGGCTGGCCCCTGCCGGCGTGCGCGCGCAGTTCGAGGGACGTGCCGAGGGAACCTTGCGAGGCAGGACGCTTGACGGCGTGGAGCACGTGGCTGCGTTCCAGGCTGTCCCCGGGGCCACGGGCTGGCGGGTTTTCGTGGGCGAACCGGCAACTGTCTTCGACTCGGCCTGGCAAGGCCCGGTGCTGGCGCTTGCGGCCGGGGGCGCTGTTCTTTTCGTGGCTGCCGGGGTGCTCGCTGTCCTGGCAGCGCGCAAGGTGCTGCGGCCGGTGCGTGCGCTGGGCCACCATGCCGCGGCGCTGGCAGCTGGCACCCCGGACACGTCGGCAGCTTCGATCCCGTCGGCGTCGATCCGCGAACTGGAGCTGCTGCGCCAGGGCTTTGCACGAGCTGAAGATGCCATTGAAGCGCGCAACCGGGCGCTGGGAGAACTGACAGCGACGCTGGATCTGGCCACGGCCTTCGTGCGTGACCTCGATGGCACGATCCTTCACTGGTCCAAGGGGTGCGAGCGCCTCTACGGATGGACGGCGCAGGAGGCCGTGGGTCGCAACGCGCAGGAGTTGCTGCGCACGGTCTTCCCTATGCCGCACCCTGAGGTGGAGGCCGTGTTGGAGCGCGAGGGCGAGTGGGTTGGCGACCTGCGCCACTCCACGCGCGAAGGCAAGGAATTGATCGTCGCGGTACGCAAAGCGCTTCGCCGCGACGCACAGGGGCATCCAGCTGCCGTGATGGAAGCCACGACCGACGTGACGGCTGCGCGCAACACCCAGGCGGCGCTGGCCGCACTCAATGCCACGCTGGAGCGGCGCGTGCAGGAGCGCACCGCCGAACTGGCCGCCGCGCACGACGCGGCCCATGCCGCCAACCGGGCCAAAAGCACGTTCCTGGCCCACATGAGCCATGAGATCCGCACGCCGCTCAACGCCGTCATCGGACTGGGCCAACTGCTTGCGCAAACCGAGCTGAACGAGCGGCAGCGCATGTTCATCACCCACGTCAATGCCGCCGCCGGGCAACTGCTCGCGCTTGTCAGCGACATCCTGGACCTGTCCAAGATCGAGGCCGGTGAGATGCACCTGGAGTCTGCGCCCTTTGACCTGCCCACACTGCTGCAGCAGGCCCGCGCGTTTGTGGAGTTACCGGCGGCGCAGAAGAACCTGCGGCTGAAGTTCGAGTTGGAGTCGGGGCTGCCGCAGCGCCTCATCGGCGACCCGACGCGGCTCAAGCAGATCCTGGCCAACCTGCTGGGCAACGCCGTGAAGTTCACCAAGGCCGGCAGTGTCACCCTGCGGGTAGCTCAGCTGACACCGTCCGTCGCTGCAGCGGGCCAGCCGCCGTCACAGGTCATGCTTCGCTTCGAGGTGGCAGACACGGGCATCGGCATTCCGCTCGACAAGCAGGCCGCCGTGTTCCAGCCGTTCACGCAGGCCGACAGCTCTACCACGCGGCGCTTCGGTGGCACGGGGCTGGGCCTGTCCATCGTGCGGCGCCTGGTGGACATGATGGGCGGGACGCTGCAGGTGGCGAGTTTGCCAGGGCAGGGCAGTACGTTCAGCGTCACGCTGACGCTGGAAGTGCCGCCGGGACAGGATTGAAGCCGTAGCTGCACAGGCTCGGCAGCGATGGCAATGTGCCGAATCAAGTCTTGCGTAGCCCAGGCAACTTTTCGGGCGCTCTTGGACACCTCCAGGCATTGGTACTCGCGCTGAGGGTTGTTGAAGGGGCTGGTGGAATAAGTGGCGCTGGTCGCGCAGTTACTGGACGTGGACCTTGGCACCGGTGGAATGGGAGCTGGAGGAATACGTCTCCGCCATCGCCGGTTGCCTTGTGCTGGTGCGCTGCTGCACCGGTCAACGGCCGCACCTGCTGGGGCACTCGCTGGGCGGCACCCTTGCCATGCTATGCGTGGCGCGCCATCCTGATGTGCCCGTGTCGCTGATGCTGGCCCCGGGTGGCCGCTTCGCGCTCGCCAACTGGCGGCAGTTGCACACCGGCGTAGACCGGCAGGCACAGCAGGAAGCCGTGGCCGGGAAAGGCGTGCCTGCGTAAGGGGCAACGGCGGTGAGAGCCGCGCCTCGCCGGTGAGCATGGCACTGCGCAAGGTGGCGCAACGGTGCTCCCTGCTGGCCAGATCGAGCCCTTCGGCTTCGACGTTGCGCACGCGGGGCTTGACGAACTGCACCACGTAGCGGTCTGCAAGATCCTCTTGCGCCGGTGTGCTGAGCGCGGGCAGCACCTCGTGGATGCTGAACGACGGTCCGTACTCGCGCCGCATGGCCGCCACGAAGGCGGCCTCTTGGGTGCACGGCACACGGCGCACGAAGCCGAAGCCGCGCGAGCCAGGGTAGCGCTTGTGCAATGCGAAGGACGACGTGAAGCACTGGACGTTCTCGCGCGAAAACCGCTGCGCCGTGCGATCGGCAGCAAGCACCGCACCCCGTGCGCCTACCAGGCCGTACTCGTAGTTCTGCATGCGCCGCTGCAGCAGGTCCACCAGGCGTTCGGCGTGGGCCTGAAGGTGCGCGCTGACATCGCGCTCGTTGGCCCGGCTGTCGAAGGCAGCCGGAAAAGAGCCGCCCCGTCAATCGCTGCACCCGCTTGCGGCGAGTCGATGACCACCTACTTGCGCCGCGAGCGTGTGTAGGCCACGAGGCCCAGCACGCACAGGCCGGCAATGGCAACGCCCTTGACGAATCCGGCGCGGTTGTATCGCCATTGCGCCGCCAAGCCGAGCTCCTTCGGCAGGTTGGGCACGCGCAGTTGTGCCAGGTCACCGACGAGATCCTCAACCACGTTGACGCGGTCAGCGAGCAGCAGCGTCAGCCAGTGAGGCAGCTGGCCTTCGCTGAACCGATAGGCGAAGTCGCGGATGGCCCCGCTCAACCCCTGCGGCGGGCATGAGGTGCCGAACACCGGCGTCAGCTTCCCGTGCTCGATGGACTTGTGGATCTTGATCCTGGGCACCTGCTGTTCGATCGGCGGGTAGAGCGACTCAACGCCGATATCGGGCGCCTTGTCGCGCGGCACGCCGGGTCGCGTCGCCGGGTCGAGGTCAGAGCCCCACCCGTTGATCGTGGCAGCAAAATCAACCGACCGGCGTTGCTCTGTAGTCAGCGAGTAGCCACCCGGCACGGGCTCATCAAGGATGTCTTGTGAGGAAGAATGAACTCGTTGGTCCATGGTGGGCTCCTCAGTGTCCGGTGGATGGGATGACCATCGGCTTGATGCAGCCGTCAAGCTTGTTGGCGAACACGTGGTACCCCTCGCTGATGTCCTCGAGCGCAAAGCGGTGGGTGATGATGTCCTTCGGGTTGATGTGCCCGGCTTCGATGTGCTCGATGCAGCGGGGCAGGTTGCGCTTGACGCTCGCCTGGTTCGTGCGGATCGTCAGGCCCTTGTTCATCGCGTCGCCGATCGCGACCAGGTTGAATGGCGGGCCGTAGGCACCGATGATGGACACGACGCCGCCCTTCCTCACCGAGTCGGTGGCCCAGTTGAGCGCATTCGCGGCGCCGGCCTGCAGCTTGAGCGGCCGGATGCCGACGAACCGGTGCAACGTGTCCCCGGTCGCATCGCAGCCCACCGCGTCGATGGCCGCGTCCCAGCCCAGCCAGTCGGTCTCTTTCTTGAGGTGCCAGACGGGATCCCGGACGTCGCGAAAGTTGAGCGTCTCGCATTGCGCGAACCTCTTCGCGAACTCGAGCCGATAGTCGTAGTGGTCAACAATCATGACCCGGCCGGCTCCCATGAACCATGCCGACTTCGCCGCGAACAACCCTACCGGGCCGGCACCGAACACCACCACGGAATCGCCGCGCTTGATCTCGGCCATCTCGGCGGCCTGGTAGC
Organism: Azohydromonas lata; assembly: GCF_034427735.1. NCBI lineage: Bacteria > Pseudomonadati > Pseudomonadota > Betaproteobacteria > Burkholderiales > Sphaerotilaceae > Azohydromonas > Azohydromonas lata. The sequence continues at coordinate 51,296 of NZ_JAXOJX010000004.1, read as the reverse complement.
CCGTCGGGTAGGCGTCGGTGCAGAGCGCCGCGTTGTCGTCGTCGATCGTGTCCGGGATCTTCATCGGCCCGGCATCGGCGAACGGAACGCGCACATACTCGGCTTGGCCGCCATCGTAGCCGCCCGTGGTGTGCGAGTACCCGTAGATCCCGCCCACGGCCGTTGCATTCGGATTGACGTTGTGGCAGTTGCTGAACAGTTGCTTCTGACAAAAGTAGCACTCGCCGCAGAAGATGTTGAATGGGACCAAAACTCGGTCTCCGGCCTTCGGCGTGCGCACGTCAGTGCCCACGTCCTCAACGACTCCGACGAACTCGTGGCCGAACGTCTGACCGACGCGGGGGTCGGGCATCATCCCGTGGTAAAGGTGCAGGTCCGAACCGCAAATGCAAGCGCGGGTGACGCGAACAATGGCGTCGCGTGGGTGCTCGATCTCGGGAATGGGTTTGTCGATGACGCGAATCCGGTACGGTCCGCGGTAGGTCATGGCACGCATGGTGAGTTCCGGTTGACGGTGGCGTCGTGGCCGGCAAGCCCGGTGCCCGTGTGCCACTCCCGGAACTGCAGCGCCCGTGTTCACCGAACACCGTCTGTGTGGGCCTGCAGACCGTGCCTTGCTCTGTCCGAAAAGAACTCAAGCCAACGTACGGCGAACGCCACCGCCGCACGGATATCGGCCACCTCGCCGGGCAGCGCTGCGGTGACACGGTAGACCGCCTGGTAGCTCACTCAACGAGCAAGGGGTAGCCGCCATCCGCTTGCGTCACGATTGACGGTCACCGCTGCCGATTACCAAAGAGCAGCGTGATCTCGGCTTGAGCGAATCGCGCTACTGGGGTCGGCCCATCGACGATTGCGTCAGCGGCTCGCGATGACGGAACTGCAGCGCACCATGCGCTCAACTTGCTTCGATGATCGTTCAGAACGCAGGCGTTTCCAAGTTGTCGTGTGACCCGGATGCCCCGGGCTGTCTGCACACGGGCCCCAGGTATAGCCCGGTCTTCGGGGCCGAGACACGGTCCACTGGGGCACCATGGATTGAGACCCGCCCCGGTTAGTGGGAAGTATCTGCACCAAGTTGCAGCGGCCGGGCAAAGCACAAACCAGCTATATCAACAGTGATGTGTCCTTGTACCGCATGGAAGTTGTGTGCTCACATTCCTGCCTTACTGCCATAAGGAGTCCAGGTGAGCGCCACCCTTTTTTATGAAGATGCGGTCGACCTGCTGGATGCAGACCACAAGCTGGTCCAGAAGCTGTTCCTCGACTACCAAGGCCTGTGTGATGACGGTGGGTCGTCCAAGGCAAAGCAGCAACTGGCCCTGAAGATCTGCCAGGACCTCACCGTGCACACGCAGATCGAAGAGGAGATCTTCTACCCGCGCGTGCGCGAGGCGATCAAGGACGATGCGCTGATGGAAGAGGCGTTGCAAGAGCACGCTGAAGCCAAGGAGGCCATCGCCCGGATTCAGGGCATGGCTCCCACGGACGCTGGCTATGACGACACGGTCAAGCAGCTGTTCGCCATCGTGATGGACCATGTGATGGAAGAGCGCGAACAGATGTTCCTGAAGGCGCGCTACTCCACGGCCGACCTGCGCGGCATGGTGCCCGCGCTCTATGCACGCAAGAAGGAATTGCAAACCGGAGCGTCGGCGCCCGCGCCGGCCAGAAAGAAGAAGGTGGCGTCATGAAGGCACTGGTCTACAACGGGCCGCGCGATGTCCAAGTGCAGGACATGCCCGACGCCCGCATCGAGCGTCCGACCGATGCGCTGGTGCGCATCACCCGCACCAACATCTGCGGCTCGGACCTTCACATGTACGAAGGGCGGACTGACATGCGGCCGGGCCGCATCCTCGGTCATGAGAACGTGGGCGAAGTGATCGAAGTCGGGCCCGCCGTGGACCGGGTGAAGGTTGGGGACATGGTGTCCATGCCTTTCAACATCGGCTGCGGCTTCTGTGAAAACTGCGAGCGTGGACTGAGCAACTACTGCCTGACCGCCAACCCGGGGCTTGCCGGCGCCGCCTACGGCTTCGCCGACATGGGGCCCTACCACGGCGGGCAGGCGGAGCTGCTGCGCGTGCCCTATGCCGACTACAACTGCCTCATCTTGCCGCGCGACGCCCAGGAGAAGCAGAACGACTACGTGATGCTCTCCGACATCTTCCCCACGGGCTACCACGCCACCGAGATGGCGCAACTGCGTCCCGGCGAGTCGGTGGTGATCTACGGCGCCGGCCCCGTAGGCCTGATGGCGGCTCTATCGGCCACGGTCAAGGGCGCGAGCCTGGTGATGGTGGTCGATACTCACAAGGACAGGCTGGCGTTGGCCGAGAAGATCGGCGCGGTGGCGATCGACGACACCGAGGGCGGCGGCATCGAGCGCGTCATGGAGCTGACCGGCGGGCGCGGCGCGGACTGCGGCTGCGAATGCGTGGGCTACCAGTGCTGCAACATGCATCAGCACGAAGTGCCCAACCTCACCATGAACAACCTCGTGAATGCGGTGAAGTTTACCGGCCACATCGGGGTGGTGGGCGTGTTCGTGCCGCAAGATCCGAACGGGCAGGACAAGCTGCAGCGGCGCGGACAAATGGCTTTCGACTTCGGCATGTTCTGGTTCAAGGGCCAGAAGATGGGCACGGGCCAGTGTCCGGTAAAGGCCTACAACCGCTTCCTCAGCCGCCTCATCGAGCAGGAGAAGGTCAAGCCTTCGTGGATCGTCTCGCACGAGTTGCCGCTGGAGCAGGCGCCCGAGGCGTACAAGAACTTCGACGAACGCCAGGACGGCTGGACCAAGGTGACATTGAAGCCGAACGGTTGAACCGTCCGTGGGCCGGTGTGGGGATGTCGTACTTTTTCATCAGAATGGTGCGCTTCGATGAAAAAACGTTAAATAGATCAAGCACTTACGCGTCAAGCGTCAAGGCCAATGTATGCCTTTCGCTAAGTGCTTGATATCAAAGGAGAAATCGCGCAGACCCGCACCATTTTTCTGGAAAAGTACAACAACCCCTGCGTCGACGCTGCGACGTGACGCTGTCGAAGATGCACTTCGACGCCTGTAGCGACGGGCTGGCGGAATTGCTGACCGAGGGCTGTGCGCCAGGCGACCGGCCCGAGGTTGTGATTGCGGGCTGCGAAGCGCACGTGTGCCTGATGCAAACCGCCCTGGGGCTGCTGGAGCGCGGATTCCGGACCTGGGTGGCCGAGACGGCTTGCGGCTCGCGCCGCGCTGCCGACAAGCAGATGGCCATGCAGCGCCTGCGCGAGGCCGACGCCACCATCGTCAGCGACGAGATGGTGCTCTTCGAGTGGGTGCGCCATTGCCGCCACCCGCAGTTCACGGCCGTGCTGGACCTGGTCAAGCGCCGCGGTAGTTGAAGCGGCGAAGCCAGCCGCCTCACCGGCACCCCAGCGCCACGCGCGGCCGAGGCCCGGTGCCAACGGCCCGCCGAGCCCTTCATGCAGATGGCCGCCGACGGCTGGAGCACCTGCGTTATGGTGGGCACGGGACGCCGCTCAACTCCCTCCTGTGGCGTCTCGTAGTCTTTCCGGCCCGCTGCTGTACGCGGGCTTTTTCTTGGCCATGCCGGCCTGCCCAGGGGCTGGCGCGCATGCCCTGCACAAGTCGTGCACATGCCCGCCACCAGCGGCGTGTCAACCCGGCATGATGACGCTAACGGTGAGGATTCCAGGGCTACCGCAGCCAAGGACTTTCCCGCCTTCTCGCCTGCGCAGGCCGCCGCGAACAATGGCCTGGCACTGCGGGGAGAAAACAATGAAGGGCAAGGGAGCACTGCTGATAGGCGCAGCCATCCTGGCGGCAACGCCGGCCTGGGCCGCCTGGACGGCTTTCGGCGAAGACGAGTCCAAGGCGATTTGGTACGTCGATACAGACTCCGTCCGCACCAAAGGCGTACTGCGGGAGGTCTGGGCGATGAAAGACATGATCGAGCCGGAAATCGACTTTGACCTCTCCAAGCTGTTTCTCATCGAAGTCGACTGCCAGGGCCGGCGCCAGCGCCTGCTGCAGCACCAGAGCTACCGGGGGCGCATGGGCGGCGGCGAGCCCACGCGTGGCGGGATGATGTTCGGCGACTGGATGGCTGTCGCACCGGGCACGGTGGGTGGCAGCCTGAGCAAGGCGGTGTGCAACCGCGGCTGAGTGCCGCAACAACAGAGCAGGGCCGCAGGGGTGGTGATCGAGCGTGTTGTTTCAGGCGGGCAGACCGGTGCGGATCGGGCTGCGCTGGATTGGGCGCTGGCCCGCGGTGTGCCGCACGGCGGCTGGTGTCCGGCCGGACGGGTCGCGGAGAACGGCACCATCCCGCCGCAGTACCAGCTCACCGAGATGCCCGACGGCGGCGGCTACCGGTAGCGCACCAAGGCCAACGTGCGCGACGCCGACGCAACCCTGCTCTTGTCCATCGCGTCCGAGCTCAGCGGCCGCAGCCGCCAGACGATGATCTTCGCCAGGCAGCTCGCCACGCCCTGGCTGCACCTGCACCCCGGCATGGACTGGCGTTCAGCGCGGCCGGCCTGGATGGGGTAATTGAATGGACGCTCCCAACGCCGTGGAGCCTATACGGACACCTGCTTTTCACTCGCCAGGGTCTATCCCTGGCAAGAACTCAATGCCGGTACGCGCCACCAAGTCCCGGTACGTAATGGGCTTGCCCGCCTGGGCGTCGTTGGCGTTCTCAACCCATTGCGCCCAAGCCCGGTTCGAGCCGGCGTCGTATACGAGCTTGTAGAGCTGGGCCGGCACCCAGACACGGCCTTTACCGATCACCTGCGCGCCGGCCTTGGGGTAAACGGGTCCAGTAAAGACGTAGACCGGACCCTTGGCGCGCTTGACGTAGGCCCTGGTGGCGCCTTCAAGTCCCGCCCAGGTCTTGCGATTGTTCTCTGGCGCCTGAGGCACCATGTTGGCCAAGCTGAAGGACTGAGCCATGGCCTGCGCGGTCGGCATGTCGGCTGCGGGCGCCATGTGACCGCGGTCAAAACCGCTGCCCTTGTAGTCCTCCAGCGTTGCGCGCTCGGCGCTGGGCAAGCGGGCGTCGGGGAAAAAGCGGTTGGTCCGCTCCTCGTCCTTGGCGTCCAGCAACTGCTCGCGGGTGAGCTTTTCAACGGCAAAGATCGGCGTTTTGGTGCGACCGGAATGCAGCACGGCAAAGGCGTCGTAGCAGAGGTCGCGCGACTGCCGCGCCTGCAGTTCCGGCACACGCGGCAGTTCTCCAGGAAAGAACTGGCGGCACTGCTTGAAGCCGGTCACCGGCTCGGCCGACACGGCCGTTGGCGGTCGCATCTCCTTGGGCAACGTCACGCGCGAATCGCATGCGGTCAGTGCCAACACGCTGGCAGCGGCAATCAGAAAAAAGCGGCTTCTTGTTTTCATGGGACACGATTGTCAGCGCGCATGCCGCTCGGCCGGCCGCCTTCGATTACCGGTCTGCAGCGATTGACGCGCCGATAAGGGCCTGTCGCGATAAGGCGCTTCCCAGAAGTAAGAACCAAGAGGGAGCCCGACCATGACTGACACTGACACCACCGCCCTCACGGCCCACGACGCCGGCGGGCGCGGCACGGCCGCCTTCCCAGCCACGCCCGAGGTGGTGACTGCGTTCCTGGCCGCACAGGCCGACGCCGGCGTCAAGGTGGCCACCATCGGCCGGCGCGCCGCGGCCATCCCCTTTCGCTACGCCTCGGCGCAGGTCGAATCGCCCTCGCGCTCAATGCTGGTCGCGGCCGCGCTCAAGGGCATCCGCCGCGAGCTCAGCGTGGTGCCAGCGCGCAAGACCCCGGCCACGGCGTTGCGCTTGGTGGAGATGGTGCACCTGTGCCCTGCCACGCTGCAGTGCCGGCGCGACCGTGCCCTCTTGCTACTGGGCTTTGCCGGCGCCTTCCGCCGCAGCGAACTCGTGACCTTGAACATCTAGGACCTGGAGGTGCTGCCGCAAGGGCTGAGCGGACCACCCGCCGTTCCAAGACCGGCTAGGTAGGCGCCGGCTAGGTCATCGCCATCGCGCGCGACGAGGTGCACTGTCCCGTCGCGGAGGTACAGGAGTGGCTGCGGGCCGTGGCCATCACCACCGGGCCGGTGCTGCGCTGCGTGGGTACGGGCGATCGCGTGAGCACCGATGCACTGTCCGACCGCTCGGTGGCAGCCATCGTCAAGGACTACGCCGCGCGCGGGCTTCGACACACAGACCTTCAGCAGCCACTCGCTGCCCGCTGGGTTCCTCACCAGCGCGGCGGGGGCCGGCGCTGGCGTGCCCAAGCTCATGGAGGTGTCGCGTCACCGTAGCCTCGACACCGTGCGCGGCTACGTGCGCAGCGCTGAGCTGTTCAAGGATCGCGCCGGCGCCGGGCTATAGGAGGGCAGACGCATTCGAGTTGCGGGCCTATTGAACCGAATGTTTCAGACGCTGCAAGCGAGGCTGGAGGCGTGTGGCGTAATTGGCGGATCGCCTATGTGCATCGACGTCAGGAAGGTGCTCGCGCACCGCACCGCTATCCTTCGCGCTGCATTCGAACAGCCTCGGGAGGGCGCGCATGACAATCTCGGAACGCACGGAGACGTTTTTCGGCAAGACCGTCCAGGACTACAACGGTGGCGACCCTGCCAGCGGCCCAGGATTGGTCCATCGGCTGGTGCTGGACTACGACGACACGCGCAGCCTGCTGGCGCTGCTTGACGAATACCTCTCGAAGGTTGATCTGGGCCAACTCGAGGCGCTGATCCTGGGCCTGTGGAACGAGCCGCACGACAACGGGCCCAACGAGGCCTTGGACCAGCTCGCGCAGCTCGCGCCGCAACTGCCGAACTTCAAGGCGCTGTTCGTCGGCGACATGACCTACGAGGAGTGCGAAATCTCCTGGATCGTCCAGGGCACGCGCTACCAGCACCTGCTGCACGCCTTCCCAAAGCTTGAGGCGCTGCGCATCCGCGGCTCGACCTCGCTGCAGCTGCCGCCCGTGACACATGCGGGGCTGCGCGAACTCATCATCGAGAGCGGCGGCCTTCCGCTGGAGATCGCGCAGTCGCTTGCTCAATCCGAGTTGCCAGCTCTAGAGCACCTTGAGCTTTGGTTGGGCGACGACGGCTATGGCTTTCAGGGCGACGTTGCGCTGTACCGGCGGGTGTTGCAGCAGCTGCGTACGCCGTCCTTGCGCGTGCTCGGCTTGCGAGACGCGCAGATCGCCGACGATCTGGCCGCTTGGCTAGCCCACGAGTCCTGGGTCGCGTCACTGGACACGCTGGACTTGTCGCTGGGCACGCTGGGCGACAAAGGCGCGCAGGCGTTGCTCGCGAGTCCGTACGTCGCTTCGCTGAAACGGCTGGACCTGTCGCACCACTACATCTCGCCGCCGCTGCAGGCGCAGCTGCGTGCAGCGATTCCTGGCGTCGTGCTCGATGACGCACAGGATCCCGAGGACGATCACCGCTACGTGGCGGTCGGCGAGTAAGGCGGGGACGTCGGCATGCAGCGCTGGGTGGTGCTGGGCGTGGACGGAAGCAAGCGCACGCGCGGGCTGCAGGCAGCCGCTGCTGCTGCGGGCGTGCCGGTGCAGCTCGTCGAGTGGCGCGACTGGCTGGCCGCGCCCGAGCGGCTGACGGACGCGCTGCAGGCGCCGTGCCACTTCAAGGTCGAGCCGCCGGGCGACGATCCACAGGCGCACCTCGCTTTACTGCATCTGGGCTGCGAGCGCCTCGGCCGCCGGCCTTGCCTAGCGCCGGAGCGCGGCGAGCTGGTGGCGCTCGATGCCTGGTTCACGGGCTTCGAGTGGGCGATGCAGCGGCTGGCGGCACTGCTCTCATCGCAACCGCAGGCCCGCGTTGTCAACGCTCCCGACGAAATCATCGCAATGACCGATAAGCTGCACTGCCAGCATCGCTTGGGCGAGCACGGCGTCGCTACCGCCTCGCTGCTGGGTCCAGTGCAGGACTACGACCACCTCGTCGCGATGCTCGACCGTGAGGATCTCGACCGCGTGTTCGTCAAGCCGCGCTACGGCTCTTCGGCCGCCGGTGTGGTCGCCTACCGGCGCGGCGGCGGCCGCCAGCAGGCCACCACCTCCGCGCTGCTGCACGATGATGGCCAGCGCCTCTTCAACGTCAAGCGGCTGCGCAGCTACCAGAGCCCCGACGAGGTGCGACGCGTCATCGACCTGGTGGCAGCGCAGGGTGCCTACGCTGAGGCCTGGATACCCAAGCCCCGCGCGGGTGCCGGCCATTTCGACCTGCGGGTCGTCACGTTCGCAGCGCGTGCCGCGCACCGGGTGGCACGAGTGAGCCGGCGGCCGATGACGAACCTGCACCTCGACAGCGAGCGCGCCGATCCGGCGCGGCTGCTTTCGGTACAGGATCTGTCCGCGATGGAGGCGGCGGCGGAGCAGGCGGCACGTGTGTTCGCGCGCGCCCACGTCGTCGGTTTTGACCTGGTGGTGCATCGCGGCGCGGCGCGCGTCCTCGAGGCCAATGCCTTCGGCGACCTGCTGCCCGGCCTGCTCTGGCAGGGCTGCGACACTTACGTCACCGCGCTGGACTGACGCGATGACCGACGGCCCCGACATGAACCGCGTGGTTGGCACACATGACCTTGTGCTGATCACGCTGGACACGCTGCGCTTCGACGTGGCCCAGGCCGCTTTCGAGCGCCGAGAGCTACCGGTGTTCGCGCGCCACCTCCCGAGCAGCGGCTGGGAGCGTCGCCACTCGCCGGCCAGCTTCACCTACGCAGCGCACCAGGCGTTCTTCGCTGGCTATCTGCCCGCGCCGGCGCGGCCAGGGCGTCATCCCCGGCTGTTCGCGAGCGCCTTTCGGGGCAGCGAGAGTACTGGGCGAACTACCTTTGTTTTCGACGAAGCCACGCTGCCCGAAGCGCTGGCCACGCGCGGCTACCACACGATGTGCATCGGCGGCGTCGGGTTCTTCAACCAGCAAAACGCACTGGGTCGCGTGCTCCCCGGACTGTTCGCCGAAAGCCATTGGAACCCCGCGCTCGGCGTAGGCCGGCGAGGGTCGACAATGCGGCAGGTGGCGCTGGCCGTGGAGCGGCTGCGCGCCATTGACGGCCGGGTGTTCCTGTTCGTCAACGTGTCGGCGATCCATGCGCCAAACCGCGTTCACCTGCCGGGCTACGAAGATGACTCGATCGAGACCCATGCCGCCGCGCTGCGCAGCGTCGATGCCGCATTGGCTCCGCTGTTCGAGGCCTGCGCAGCCCGTGCACCGACCTTCGTCATCACCTGTTCCGACCACGGCACCGCCTACGGCGAGGACGGACACCACGGCCACCGCATCGGCCACGAAGTAGTCTGGACCGTCCCTTACACGCATTTTTTCCTTGGGGGTTCTACGTGCTGAAGGCACTGTCCCTTGCCGAATTGATGCGCCGCGGTGCTTACCAGGCGTATTCGTACAGCTATCCACACAAGAGCGCCTACCGCGCTCTGATCGAGCCGCGCGCTCTGGACGCGGTGTGGGCCATGCAGGACCGCTCAGCGCTATTTGCCTACGTGCATGTGCCCTTCTGCACGATGCGCTGCGGCTTCTGCAACCTGTTTGCAATGGCGCAGCCGGACGATGCGCTGGTGAGCGCCTACGTCGACGCGGTGCTGCGGCAGATGCAGGTGATGCACCGCGTGCTCGGCGAGCGGCGCTTTGCGCGCTTGGCGCTCGGCGGCGGCACGCCGAGCTTTCTCACGGCCGCGCAGCTCGAACGGCTGTACGCGGGCGCGCAGCGCTGGCTGGGCATCGACCTCGCCGCGACGCCGTCGGGCATCGAGGTGTCGCCGGAGACCGTCACGCGCGAGCGTCTGCAGGTCTGTCGTGCCATGGGCGTGCGTCGCGTCAGCATGGGCATCCAGAGCTTTTCCGATGCGGAGATGCGCGCGCTGGCGCGGCCGCAGCAGAACCGTGTCGTTGCCGAAGCAATTGTCGAGATCCGCCGTGCCGGCTTCGAGGTAATGAACCTGGACCTGATTTACGGCATCGCCGGCCAGACGCCGGCGAGCTGGCTGGCCTCCCTCGACAGCGCGCTGGCCTTTGCACCGGAGGAGCTGTACCTTTACCCGCTGTACGTGCGAGCGCAGACCGGTCTGGGCAAGCTCTCGATCCGTCAGGGCGATGCGGGCGGCGACGACTGGCGCCAGATGCTCTACACGGTCGCGTGCAAACGGTTGCGCGATGCCGGCTATCGGCGGATCTCGATGCGCATGTTTCGCGCGCCGCATGCGCCACAGGATGAGGGCCCGGTGTACTGCTGCCAGGACGACGGCATGGTGGGGCTGGGCGCGGGAGCACGCTCCTACACCCGAACGTTGCACTGGTCCACAGGCTATGCCATCGAGCGGTCCGCGACGCGCCACATCGTCGAGGACTTCATCGCGCACGACGAGGCGAGATTCGCGCACGCGACGCACGGCTTCGAACTCGACGGCGAAGAGCAGCGGCGCCGCTACGTGATCCAGTCGCTGCTGACCGAGCCGGGCCTGTCGCGCGCGGCCTATGCGCAGCGCTTCGGCACTCCTTGCCTCAGCGACCTGCCGCAACTGCAGGAGCTGACCGCACTGGAACTTGCACATGACGACGGAAAGCTGCTTGCGCTGAATGATCGCGGCATCGCATATGCCGACACCATCGGGCCCTGGCTCGCGTCGGCGCAGGTGCAGGATCTGATGGCAGGCGGCGCATGCTGACGCTGCTCTACCGCGGCAGTCTCAAAAGCTGCAACTACACCTGCAGCTACTGCCCCTTTGCCAAGAGCCGCGACACGCGCGCCGCGCTGGCGCGCGACGCGGCCGAGGTAGCTCGTTTCGTCGAATGGGTGGCTGGCCAGGCGCGTCCGCTGCGCGTGCTATTCACGCCCTGGGGCGAGGCGATCGTGCGGCGGCACTACCGCGAAGCGATGCTGGCGCTGGCCGCGCTGCCGCAGGTGTCGCAGGTCGCGCTGCAGACCAACCTGTCCGGGCCGCTCGCTTGGCTGGCCGACGCGCCGGCGGGGAAGCTGTCGCTGTGGTGCACTTATCACCCCGAGCAGATCACACTGGCGCGCTTCGTTGAGCGCACGCGGCGGCTGGACATGATGGGGATACAGTATTCGGTGGGTGTGGTCGCGCGGCGGGAGCACTACGAGGCGATCCATGCGCTGCGCGCCGCGCTGCCGGCAGGCGGCACTGTCTGGCTCAATGCCTACGACCGGCGCGGGCCTGGCTATTACACCGCCGACGACCTCGCGTGGCTGGAAGCGATGGACCGCTGGTTCCGGCTGCAGCACATGTCGCTGCCGTCGCGCGGTGCGGCGTGCCGGGCCGGCTCAGAGGTACTGTCGGTCGACGGCGAGGGCGAGCTGCGGCGCTGCCACTTCATTCCGCAGCGCATCGGCAACCTCTACACCGATCCGCTGGACCGGGTGCTGCAGGAGAGGCGATGCAGCCGCCTGCGCTGCGAGTGCTTTATCGGCTACGCCCAACGGCGGGACCTACCGCTGCACGAGCAGTTCGGCGATGGCCTGCTGGCGCGTATCCCGATCGCGACCGCGTGCTGATCGTCTGGCTTACCGGCCGGCCCACCGCCAGCGGGACGACGGTCGCGATGGCGGTGGCAAGCGCTTGGGTGACCAGCGCAGCTGTTGAAGTCCAGTAATTCGAATAGCCGGGTCCAGTAATTCCGCGAGCGGCCGAGACACGCAAGTAGCCGCCCCGCAAGGAGAAGTGCACGGATCCGGTGTCGTCGACGACTTGTTGCGCGACAGATGAACCTGCATTCGGGCGGTCCACGGTTGTTGCCAGCGCCTTCGGCATGTCCGCTAATTCCGCCAGCGCATTCGCGCCCGGAGGGTCGCCGATGTCCGAGACGCAGTGCCTGAGCGAGCGGGACATCCGCATCGCGCGCGTACTGCGGTCACTAGGAACGGCGCCCATGACGCGACAGCAGGCTGAGCGGGCAGGGCGGCTTCTGGGACTGCACTCGTCCACGGTCTACAAGCTGCGCCGGCGGTTCCTGCGACACCCCGTCACCAGCGCCGTGGCACCGATGTCCAGGGGGCCGAAGATGGGCAACAAGCGGCTGGATCCCAACAGCGAGCAGGTCATCCAGGAGGTGCTGAAGGAATGGCTGCCGTGCCAGCGGCGGCTCGCGCACCCGCTGCTGGACCTCACGCTGGAGGTGCGGCGGCGCTGTCTGCTGGCCGGCCTGAAGCCACCGGGGCGCAACACCGTGGCGCGCCGCTGGGCCGAGTACAGGGAAGCCCAGGCAGCAGCCCTTGCCGATGCTCCATCTGCCGCGGTGGCACCGGGCACTTTCAGCGCCGCCACTCCACTAGACATCGTCCAGATCGACCATACGCAGGCCGACGTGATCGTGGTCGACGACTGGTTCCGCCGCCCGTTGGGGCGGCCGTGGCTTTCGGTGGCGATCGACTTGGCCACGCGTTGCGTCATGGGCATCTACCTGAGCATGGATCGGCCCAACGCCGCCACGGTGGCGCTGCTGCTGAGCCGAGTGGCGCTGCCCAAGGCGGCCTGGCTGGACAGCCTTGAACTCGAACCCCAGGAGCAGGAGGTGTCCTGGCCCATGCACGGCCTGCCCAAGGCTCTGCACCTGGACAACGCGGCCGAGTTCCATGGCCGGGCGCTGCGCATGGGCTGCGCCCAGTACGGCGTGGAGCTGATGTACCGCCCAGTGGGCCGTCCGCAGTTCGGCGGCCACGTCGAGCGCATGAACCGCACGCTCATGGAGCGGCTGCGCGGCCTGCCCGGTGCCACGGGCAACTCGCCCAAGGGCCGCAAGGCCCGCCGGCCCGAGCAGGAGGCCGTGCTCACGCTGGCGGAGTTCGAGCGCTGGCTGGCGGTGGAGGTCGCGCAGCGCTACCACCACAGCGAACATCGCGGGCTCGCGGGCGCCACGCCGGCCAGCGCCTGGCAGGCGATGGCCCAGGTCCACCCGCCCAGGCAACTGCCGCCCGGCCCCGAGGAAGCCATGCAGTTCCTGGTGCAGTTCATGCCCATGGCCCAGCGCATCGTCCAGTCCTACGGCCTGTCGCTCTTCAACATCCGCTACTGGCATCCGATCTTCGCCGCCTGGCGCGAGTTGCGCCGCAAGGTCGTGGTGCGCTACCACCCAGAGGACCTCTCGCGTGTCTTCGTGTCGGCCGGCGGGCGCCGCTACATCGAGGTTGGCTACGCCGACGTACGCCGGCCGCGGATCTCGCTGTGGGAGCAAAGGGCGGCGTGCCGCCATCTGCGGGCCGAGGGCCAGCGGCAGTTGTCCGAGGCGCTGATCTTCAAGGCCATCGAGCAGCAGCGCCGCATCGTGGACTCGGCGCGCCAAGCCACCCGGGTCGCCCAGCGCCAGGTGCCGCGCAAGGAGGCGGTGCCACTCGGACCGTGGTCGCCGACACCGGCGCCGCCAGCTGCCGAGCTCGACTACAGCCAGACGCCGGATCCCTTTCCCGTGGAGATCTGGGACTCACCATGGCCGAAGACAGCCTGACTCATCTGCAGGGGTCCGCGCGCGCCGGTGCGCTGCTGGACGACCAGACGCGCATCCGCGCCTTGCAGTTTGACCGCTGGATCGATCACCCACGGGCCACGCAGGCGCTGCAGCAGTTGGAGCGGCTGCTGGCGATGCCGGAGCGCCAGCGCATGCCCTGCATGGTGCTCCACGGGGATTCGAACATCGGCAAAACGCTAATCGTCACGAAGTTCCTGCGCAGCCACCCGGCCGCGTTCGACGAGCGCCGCGGCGTCGAGCAGCGGCAGATCGTGGCCATGCAGATGCCACCCACGCCGGACCAGCACCGCTTCTACACGGCGCTGCTGTTCGAGCTGGGCGCTCCGCACAGCGCCACGGCCACCCTCTCGGTGCTGGAGCGCTTGGCGCGCGACCTGTTGCGCCGCATCGCGCCACGGATGCTGATCGTGGACGAGGTGCACCACTTGCTCGCCGGTGGCTACCGCGAGCAGCGCGCGGCCCTGAACCTGTTGAAGTACCTGGCCAACGACCTCAAGCTCAGCATCGTCGTCGTCGGCACCGCTGACGCACCGCTTGCCTTGGAGCCGGATGCCCAGATGCGCAGCCGCTTCACGCCTTTTGAGATTCCGCGCTGGCGCGAGACCGAAGAATTCCGCCGTCTGTTGGTGGCGTTCGAGCGGGTGCTGCCACTGCGCAAGCCGTCCGACCTGTCGCAGCGGTCCCTCGTGCAGTTCCTGCTGGCAGCCAGCGCCGGGCTGACGGGAGAAGTCTCGCGCCTGCTCAACGAGGCTGCGGAACTTGCCATCCAGGATCGGTCCGAGCGCATCACGCTGTCCCATTTGGAGCAAGTGGCTCGTGGGTGAACCGCCTGTACGCCCCTGGCCCGTGGCACCCCGTCCCTTTGCCAGGGAAGCACTGGGCAGCTGGTTGGGTCGCGTGGCAGCCTGCTACCGCATGACGGTCGAGCAGTTGATACTGCAACATCATCTCGGCATTGAGCTGCAGGGCAGCAATGCCGGCTGGCTGCCTCTGCCAAGTCAGCCTCGACAAGTCCTGCACCGGCTCGCCTCGCTGGCACGGCTTGATGTCCAGCGGCTGGAGCAGCTGCAGATTCCGGTGGCCTGGGCCATGCGTGACTGCAGCGTCCCCTATTGCCACCGCTGCCTGGTCGTCAATCCACTCGACGTGACCACACCGTACTGGCAGCGATGTTGGCTGGACCCGGCGCCACGACCGTGTGAGCAGCATGACGAACCGATGGGCCGCGTGCCGCTTGCCGTGTTGCGCAGGTGCCGAAACTTCAACGACGTACTGCGCGGCATCCAGCTGCATAGAAGGAGGGATGCCAGTCGGCCACCCTATGCCTAGTCCATGAGCCCGATTGCAGAAGGCGCTCGCCGAATAAATGGACCTGCTCGCGGAATTACTGGATTTCAACATCCGGGGCGCGCTGAAACCATGCGTTGCTTCATGCGCTGGGTGTTTGGTTCCGGGAAGTCGTGGTGCTGAAATCTTGATTTCTTCCCAAGAGGAAGCGCTATGGCAGCAGGTCTTCATGGTTTAGCACGCACGCCACCGCGAATTCGAGCCGAGTTCCAAGCGTCGCAAAAAACAACCCGGGCCCCGGCCGCCAGGTATGGGCTGAATGAGAAGACGGTGACGAAGTGGCGCCGCCGCGCCCTGCAGCGTTAGCGCCGCCACCGCGTCGATACTCGCGACCTGCCGCGCGGCGACGATACGACCAGCAACACGCGAACCTCCACGTTCATGCTGACGCCGATCCGCACAGGTGGTGGCCCCTAAAATCGCGCCCGGCGAGGCTCGGCAGCCCCGAACCACTCAAATGGCAACTGCGGCAGTTTTCTGCGGTGCCGAGCCTCGCCTCCAGTACAGAAAGAGCCGCCAATTGTCGTAGGCCTGCCTACGGACTCGAGCTGGCAACGACATCACACGGGCTTGCTCCATCCGGGCCGTAGCCGGATATCGTTCATAGTTGATAAGTAGGCATGTAATTTGCTGGACTGTTGCCGCCCTATGCCCACGGCCTCGCAGCCAATCACACCATGAGTAACGCCGACCCTGCCTTGGCAGACCTGTCCGTGCCTCTGGAGCGCGACGTGTTCCTGCGCACCCTCATCCGTGAGCTCTCGGGGACGCTGCAGGACGTGGTGGGCCTGGACGAAGCCTCGGGCTTCATCAGCGTGGTGGGCCAGCGCGTGGGCGAGCAGATCAACCGGGACTACCGCGCCGCGCTGGAGGTCTCCAGCCTCAGCCGTGAGCAGGTGGCCCGGGTCTTGGTGGACCTCAAGCGCCGCATCCAGGGCAACTTCCGCATCGTTTCGGAAGATGTGGACCGCATCGTGCTGGCCAACACGGCCTGTCCCTTCGCCGAGAAGGTGCTCGGGCGGCCGTCGATGTGCATGATGACCTCCAACGTCTTTGGCGTGATCGCCGCCGAGAATCTGGGCTATGCCAAGGTCGAACTGCAAAAGACCATTGCCCAGGGCGATGCAGAATGCCGGGTGGTGGTCCATCTGCGAATGGACAACACTCCGGACGTACCGGGGCGCGAGTATTTCCAGACCTGAGCCGGCTCGGGTCCGCAAGCCATGACGGAGCAGGCGTTTCGCCAGCTGGCAGAGCTTCTGCCGGACGCCCTGCTGCTGGTCGATGGGCAGGGTATCGTGCGCTGTGCCAATGCACCGGCCGCGGCATTGCTGCAGCAGCCCATCACGGCGTTGGCCGGCCAGCCGCTGGCAGCCGTGGTTCATGACAGCGAGGCCCACCTCGCCGAGCTGATCCACCAGGGTGCCCGCAGCCGCTCACGCGTGCCCGGGGTGCTGCATCCAACCTCGGGTACAGCGGCTTGTCGCTGCGAGCTGGCCGTGTTCCGCCCCCGCAGCGCCGAGCAAGCGGCGTTGGTGCTCGTGCGCCTGGTGCCCAGGCCGGTAGCCAACAGCCAGTTTCGCGAGCTCAACGCCCGTATCGAGGCGCTGTCGCACGAGGTTGCCCGACGCAAAGCCGCCGAGGCGCAACTGCAGGCCTATTCCGAACGACTGCGAGTGACGCTCACGAGCATCGGCGACGGGATGATTGCCACCGATGCCCAAGGCCGGGTCACGATGATGAACGGCGTGGCGCAGGCACTCACGGGCTGGAACGAGGCCGACGCACTGGGACAGCCGCTGGTGCAGGTGTTTGTCATCGTCAATCAGGACACCCGCGAGCCCGTGGCCAATCCGGTGGAACGTGTGCTGGACGAGGGCCGCATCGTGGGTCTGGCCAACCACACGGTGCTCATTGCCCGCGACGGCAGCGAGCGACCCATCGACGACTCCGGTGCCCCCATTCGCGACGCCGAGGGCTTGCTCATCGGTGCAGTCTTGGTGTTTCGCGACATCAGCGAACGCTATGCCATGGAGCGTGAGCTTCGTGACCACGCACAGCGCCTCATGGAGGCGGACCGGCGCAAGGACGAGTTCCTGTCCATGCTCGCGCACGAGCTTCGCAACCCACTGGCCCCGTTGCACAACGGCGTGCACCTGTTGCTCAGCCGCCATCTGCCTGCCGAGGAGCAGCGGCGCGTCGTGACGATGCTCCAGCGCCAGCTCGGCCACATCACGCGCCTGGTGGACGACTTGCTCGACGTGGCCCGGCTGACCCGCGGGCGCATCGCGCTGCAGCGCCAGCCGGTGTCGCTGGCGCAGGTGGTGCAGCAGGCAGTGGAGGCGAGCCGCCCGGCCATCGATGCGCGGGATCATGAGTTGCAGGTGCAGCGCGTGGCGCCGGAACTCATGGTCGATGGCGACCCGGCACGGCTGGTGCAGGTCTTCACCAACCTGCTGGTCAACGCCGCCAAGTTCACGCCACCCAAGGGGCTCATTGAGCTGGACTGCAGCCACGATGACAAACAGCTTTGCCTGACCGTGCGCGACAACGGCATGGGGATGGATGCGGCGCTGTCGGCCCGCGTCTTTGACCTCTTCGTGCAGGCGGACCAGTCCCTGGACCGCAGCATGGGAGGACTGGGTATCGGCCTCACGGTGGTGCGTGCCCTCGTCGAGATGCATGGCGGCAGTGTGCAGGCCCAGAGTGCCGGCCCGGGACAGGGCAGCGAGTTCGTGGTGCGGCTGCCGCGGTTGCCTGCGGCCAATACACCGCTGTCGGCACGCGCAGCGGCTGACCTCTCCCAGCCGCCCGGTGCCTCGACGGCCCAGCGCATCCTTATCGTCGATGACAACGTGGACGCCGGCGAGACCCTGGGTGCCGTGCTTGAGCAATGGGGACACGAAACCTGCCTCGTGACCGGTGCGCAAGCAGCGTTGGATGCCTGGCCAGCTTTCAGGCCGCATGCGGTGCTGCTGGATATCGGTCTGCCCGAGATGAGCGGCTACGAGCTGGCGCGCCGCTTTCGTGCATCGCCGGAGGCTGCCGGGATGCTGCTGGTGGCCGTCACCGGCTACGGCCGCACGCCTGACCGCCAAGCCAGCCTTGATGCCGGCATCGACGAGCACCTCACCAAGCCGGTGGACATGGAGCGATTGCGCGCGCTGTTGGACAGGCCGTCTGGCGCGACGGCAAACAAGCTCTAGGCATTGGAGGCGGGTGGGCGCTGCAGGCTGGTCTGTACGAGCCGCCTGATGGCGTCCAGGTCCCCGTCCAGTACCCATGACGCCGTTGGATCAACCCAATATTTGCAGTCGTTGATTCGCCTCCCTTTCTGGCTTCAAAGCGCACCAACCCGCACGGAGAGCCCTTCCACCCTAACCTGACATGCATCAACGCCTGAACTCCGCCGCCGCGGGCTACATCGTGGCCATCGTGGTGGTACTTGTCCTGACAGCCACCAGCTGGAGCTTCACGCAGCGCACGTCCCGCGCCCAGGCTTTCGTCAGCCATACGCACGAGGTGCTTTCCAACGTGGCAGCTGCCGAGGCAGCGCTGTGGCGAGCCGAGTCGGCCCAACGCGCATTTCTTGTCAGCCTGGGCAAGCTGTTCCTTGTCGAGCGTGACACCGCGTTGAACGTACTGGAGCAGCATGTGACCGCGCTGGTCCGCCTCACACTGGACAACCCGGGGCAGCAGCTGCGCATCGCCACGCTGCGCACCCTGCTGCAGGAGCGCATTGCCGTGTATCGCCGCAACGAGTCGATTGCCGAGCCAACGAATACGATGAGTGCGGCACAGCGGCTGGAAGTCGGGGCGGAGGTGATGGAGCGTCTGCAGCCCATGTTCCGCGAGCTGGCCGCCGAGGAGTATCGGCTGCTGCGCCTGCGTGAGGCGCAGGAACGCAATTACCTCCAAAGCACGCGATGGATATTCGGCGGGCTGCTGATGGCGATTCTGGCGACCGTGCCGCTTGTTTTTTGGCAACTGACGCGCCAGTCGCGTGCACGAGCCCGCGCAGAGGCCGATGCGGCCATGGAGCGCAATTACACGCAGCTGCACGGGCAGGCGCTGACGCTCTACAACAGTGCCACGGATCCACAGGCCGCGCTGGAAGGCGCGCTGGAATTGCTCACGGCGCAGCCGGTGTTCCAGGCCGCGGCACTGTACGTGCGAACGGACATGCAGCAGTGGCGTGCCGCAGCCAACCGGGGCGTTCCACCCGAGGTGGCGGCCGTGCTGTTACCCGACAAGGGCCCGGCCGGCGAAGCCGTGCGGCAGCGCCGGCTGGTGCGGGTGCGCTCCACCGACGACGACGTTTCGCCGGTGCTCAGCCGCTGGCTGGCATCGCAAGGTACGGTCAACGTGGTGCTGTGTCCGGTGGCCTACGCCGAGCAGACCCTGGGCCTGTTGGGACTGGCGGCCACTTCGCGGCTGTCTTCGCGCGAATGCGACTTCATCGAGCAGCTGTGCGCCCAGCTCGGTGTCGCCTTGCACAACCTCGACCAGTACCACTCGCTCAACGAGCTGGCGGCCCGGCTGCAGGAGCAGGGACAGGAGCTGCAGCGCAAGAACGCTGCGCTGGAGGATGCCGCGCGCAGCAAGAGCGAGTTCCTGGCCAACATGTCGCACGAGCTGCGCACGCCGCTCAACGCCGTGATCGGATTCGCCGACGTGCTGCATGA
Source organism: Azohydromonas lata (assembly GCF_034427735.1). Lineage (NCBI taxonomy): Bacteria > Pseudomonadati > Pseudomonadota > Betaproteobacteria > Burkholderiales > Sphaerotilaceae > Azohydromonas > Azohydromonas lata. Next base: position 31,736 of record NZ_JAXOJX010000004.1, on the reverse strand, counting down.
TGGACTTGTCGGTGAGCTCAATCCCGAGCAGCTGGAGTACATAGGCGAGATTTCGAGCAGCGGCAAGCACCTGCTGTCGCTCATTAACGACGTGCTCGACCTGGCCAAGGTCGAGGCCGGGCAGATGTCGCTGGAGCTTGAACCCCTGAACCCGGCCGAGCTGGCCGCCAGTGGGATGTCGATGTTGCGCGAACGTGCGCTGCAGCAGCGCGTGCAGCTCAGGGCCCAGGTAGCGCAGAACCTGGGGCTGCTGCAGGCGGATCTCCGCAAGACGCGGCAGATCCTCTTCAACCTGCTGTCCAATGCCGTGAAGTTCACGCCTGCGGGCGGCGAGGTGAGCGTGCATCTGCAGCGGGTGTTCAGGCAGCAGGTGCAGGGCGTGAAGTCGGACGGGCACACCCGGGTGATACCGCCGGCGCAGACGCAGCACGGCGAGTTCCTGGAGATCACCGTGCGCGACAGCGGCATCGGTATCGAGCCGGCCAACCTCGAGCGGCTGTTCCAGCCCTTCATGCAGATCGACTCGACCCTGAGCCGGCAGTTCACGGGCACCGGCCTGGGGCTGTCGCTGGTGCTGCGGCTCACGGAGCTGCACGGCGGTGGGCTGCGGGTGCACAGCGTGCCGCAGCAGGGTTCGGCCTTCACTGCATGGCTGCCCTGGCGGCCGGCGGAGACAGTGTCAGAAACACCGCCGCCAGCTGCCTATCCCTTGCAGCTCGGCGAGGTGCCGCTGGTGCTGGTGATAGACGACGATCCCAGCGCTCTCGACCTCATGCAGATCCAGCTGCAATCAAGCGGCTGGCGTGTGGAAACCGCCGGCGATGCTGCCCAGGGACTGCGGGCGGTCCACGAACTGCATCCCCAGGCCATCGTACTGGACCTGCTGTTGCCAGGCATCGACGGCTGGTCGCTGCTCGCGCAGCTCAAGCAGGAGCCATCCACGCGGGACATCCCCGTGGTGATCTGCTCGGTCATCGCGCAAAGGCAGCGGGGCTTCGTACTGGGCGCGGCGCAGGTACTGACCAAGCCAGTGTCGCAGCAGCAGCTCTTGTCGGCGCTCGCTGCGGTGGGATTACCGCTGCGCGGCCCCGCGGCACGCGTACTGCTGGTGGACGACGACGAGCAGGAGTTGCAAAGCCTCAGTCAGCAGCTGCAGGCCGCCGGGCTGACGGCCGAGCCGGTCCTGGGTGGAACAGCCGCGCTGGACGCGGTGGCGCGGCGCAGACCCGACGTGATCGTGCTCAAACTGGACATGCAAGGACTCAGCGGCTTCGACACGGTCCAGGCGCTGAACGGCCGACTTGACACGGCCGACATTCCCATCATCGTGCTGGCCGCGCCGACAGACGGATCACGGGCGCGGGAAATGCTGCACAGCCAAGTGCTGGGCATTGTTGAAAAATCCGAGTTCTCGGCCAGCATCCTGGTGAGCGAACTGCGGCGGGCGATGGCACATCGCGCGGCTGGAGGCGCATCCCAACCCTACTTGCCATGAGCGACACGCCACCTGCCGTACTGATTGTCGATGACACGGCCGCCAACCGGCGCCTGTACGAAGTGGTGCTGCGCGGCACGGGCGCCATGCTGGTGCACGCGGCCAGTGCCGAGGAGGCCATGAGGCGCTGTGCCGAGCAGGACTACGCCGTGATCCTGCTGGACGTGCACCTGGGCGAAGCCAGCGGCTTTGACGTGGCGCGGCAGCTGCGCGAGTCCGCGCTGCAGGTGCAAGCGCCCATCGTATTCATCTCGGCGGTCTTCACGCACGACTCCGACGTCTTCAAGGGCTACCAGCTTGGGGCCGTGGACTACATCCTCTCGCCCGTGGTCCCGCAAATCCTGCGAGCCAAGGTGGAAGGTTTTCTGGCGCTGTACCGCCTGCGCCAGCAGGCGCAGGCCCAGGCGGCGGCCATCGAGCGCGCCTACGACGAACTGCACCAGGCGCACGCGGACCTGGAGCGCTTCAGCTACTCGCTGTCGCACGACCTGCGCACGCCGCTGGGCCACATGCTGGGCTTCGGCCAGCTGCTGCAACAGCGCCAAGCGTCAGCGCTGGATGAGCAGGGACGCGCCTGGCTGCAGCACATGATGGATGCCGGCCAGCGCATGACGGGCATCATTGACGACATGCTGGTGCTGGCACGGCTGTCGCACCAGGAGCTGCAGCGCGCTGACGTGGACCTGAGCGCCATAGCCGCTGAGCTGGCCGCCTCGCTGTCCGCGGGCCAGCCGCAGCGGCAAGTGCGCTGGGAGATCGCCCCGGGCTTGCGCGCGCACTGCGACGCCCGGCTGCTGCGGCTGGCGCTGGCCAACCTGCTGTCCAACGCTTTCAAGTACAGCGCCGGGCAACCGCAGGCCGTCATCGAGCTGCAGCGCGTGGACGACGTGCCCACCTTCTGCGTCAGCGACAACGGCGCAGGCTTCGACGCCGTGGCGGCCGGCACGCGACTGTTCCAGCCCTTCCAGCGCTTTCACGACCGCCGCTTTGAAGGCAGCGGCGTGGGGCTGTCCGTGGTGCACCAGGTGGTGCGCAGGCATGGCGGCAGTGTGCGGGCGGAGTCTGCGCCGGGGCAGGGCGCGCGCTTCTTCTTCACGCTGCCGGCGCCCGCCGGCGGCACGGAGCCGGCATGAAGCGCGTGCTGATCGTCGAGGACAACCCGCAGAACCTCAAGCTGGCGCGGTTGGTACTGTCCAAGGCCGGCTTCGAGGTGCTGGAGGCCATGGACGGTGAACAGGGCCTGCGCATGGCGCGCGAGCAGCGTCCCGACCTGGTGCTGATGGACATCCAGATGCCGCGCATGGATGGACTCACCGCGATTGAGCTGCTGCGCAAGGATCCCGCCACGGCGCAGCTGAAGATCGTAGTGCTCAGCGCGCTGGCCATGAGGGGCGACCGCGAACGCATCCTGGGTGCGGGGTGCAACGCCTATCTGGCCAAGCCTTTCGAGTACAAGGAACTGGTCGCTACGGTGTCGAAGCTGTTGGTGTCCTGAGCGTGACGTTGGAGCTGCCGCTGTACTGATCACTGCGTTTTCGTCAACTACGCCCCCACGCGAGGCTGCCCGGCCAATTTGTTCACCTCAGCACGCTTGCAGGCGCCCTGGACCATTGCCCGCGGATGCTGGACGTTGAAAGTTGGTTTTTTTCTGTCCGGGTGACCGGTCTTGCCCAGCCTTTGGGCCGCGGCAAGCACTCGCAGGCGGCGGCAAGGCGTGGTCCGCCGTAGGCTCAAGCCGCCTGCGGTACCTTGCGGCAGGAGAGCTGCATCATGGATACCTTGCCAGAAGGCGGACGCACGCTAGCCGCTGCACGAGCTGGCACTGCGCCGCAGCAACGCAGCGGTGGGGAACGGTCAGTGCTGGATGCAGTGGCCGAAGCCCTCCCAGCGCTGGTGTTCGTGGTCGATCGGGGCGGACGCATCGCCCATGCCAACAGCCGCTTGGCGGCGCATACGGGACGCAGCACCGAGCTCCTGGCGGGCCGCAGCTGGCTGGAGTTCGTCCACGTCCAGGACCAGGCCCTGGCGCAAGCGGCCTGGACGGCTGCCGCCGCGCAGGGCCGGGCCTTCGAGCTCACATGCACCCTGGTTGCAGCCCAGGGCCCGGCGCGGCGATTCGAGTGCCGGGCCGTGCCGACGCAGGAAGCGGGAGCCGTCACGGGCTGGGCGTTTGCCGCCACTCAAAGCCTGCAGGGCCTGCTGGTGCAACAGCTCCCTGACCACGGCGAGGCTGGCAACAGCGCCACCTTCGAGCACGCGGCCGCAGGCATCGCGCACGTGGCCCGCGACGGCCGCTTCCTGGCCGTCAACGACCGCTTCTGCGCCATCGCGGGCCACGGCCGCGCCGAGCTGCTGAACAGCCGCTTCCAATACATCACGCACCCACAGGACCTCGCGGCCGACGAGGCCAACGCGGCGGCGCTGGTGCAAGGGCGCATCGACCACTACACGATGGAAAAGCGCTACCTGCGCGCCGACGGCTCGACGGTGTGGGTGCGGCTGATGGTGGGCCTGGTGCGGCGCGAGGACGGCTCGCCCGACTACTTCGTCTCCGTCATCGACGACATTTCCGCGCACAAGGCCACCGAGGAGGCGCTGCGCCGCCATCGCGATACCGTCCATGCCGTCGTGCGCAACAGCCCCTTCGGCATCGTGCTCATCGATGGCGACTTCCGGCTGCGCGAAGTGAGCCTCGGCGCGCGCCAGGCGCTTGCGGGTGTCGACCCGCTGATCGGGCGTGACTGCGCCGAGGTGCTGCGCATCGTCTGGCACGAGCCTTTTGCCAGCCAGGCCATCGAGCGCCTGCGCCACACCCTGCGCACGGGCGAGCCCTACGCGGCGCCCCGCACTGTGCAGCCGCGCCGCGACGGCGGCGAGGTGCAGGCGTTCGAATGGCACGCCGAGCAGGTGATGCTGCCCGACGGCCGTGCGGGGGTGGTGTGCTACTTCTACGACCTGAGCGAGCGCGTGGCGTGGGAGGCGGCGCTGCGCGAGAGCGAGCGCCGGTTCCAGGTGCTGGCCGAATGCGTGCCCGTCGTCGTGTGGACAGCCGAGGCTACAGGGTCGGTTACCTATTTCAACCGGCGTTGGTACGAGTACAGCGGCCAGGTCCCGCAGCAGGCGCTGGGTGAGGGCTGGATGGATGCTGTCCACCCGGACGACGTCCAGGCCGTGCGCACGGCCGTGGCCCGGGCGCTGACCGCTGGCACTTCCCTGGAGTTCGAGTGCCGTTACCGCCGCCATGACGGCGCCTGGCGCTGGCATCTGGAGCGTGGCAAGCCTCTGCGCAGCAGCGGTGCCATCACAGCCTGGTTCGGCACCGGTGTGGACGTACACGAGCAGCGCCAGCACGCCGAGCGCGCGGCCCACCTGCTGGGGTTGGAGCAGCGGCTGCGCGAGGCGGCGACGGCACGCGAGGCCGCCACAGCAGCCTGCGAGGTGCTGTGCACGGCGCTGCAGTCAGCCTTCGCCGGCATCGGCGAACTCACGGACGACGGCGAGCACCTCTTCGTACACAGCCAGTGGCGCGCAGACGGACGCCCCGCAATCCCGCTGCGCCGGCGGCTGACGGACACCGCCCTGAAGCACGTCTGGTCGCTGCGCTCGGGCGAAGTGGTGTGCGTGGACGACGTGCGACCTGATGGGCTGCCCGCCACCGATGCGGCAGGCGAGGTCTGGGCCGACGTGCCCGGTGTACGCGCGCTGCTGCAAGTGCCGCTGGTGCACCAGGACGCACTGCGCGCCGTGCTGTTCGTCGGCTGCGGCCAGCCGCGCCGCTGGGACGAAGGCGCGCTGGCCCTGGCCCGCGACACGCTGGAGCGGGCGTGGCACGCGATCGAGCGCGCCCGCGCGGAGGAGGCCCTGCGCAGCCGCGAGGCGCACTTGGCGGCCCTGTACGCCCAGACCGGTGCAGGCCTGTACGAGCTGGATCTGGACGGACGCTTCGTCGAGGCCAACCAGCGCTTCTGCCAGCTCGTGGGGCTGGCGCGCGAGGCCCTGCTGGGGCAACGCATGCTCGACATCACGCAACCCGACGACCGGGACGCCAATCAGCAACTGTTGGAGCGCCTCGTGGCATCGGGCGAGCCGTTCTCGCTCGAGAAGCGGTACTTGCGCCCGGACGGCGACGTCACATGGGTCACCAGCACCTTGAGGCTGATCCGTTCACCCAGCGCACCACCCCGCGTGTTTGCCGTGTCAATCGACGTGACGGACCGGCGGCGGCTTCAGGAGCAGCTGCAGGAGCTACAGGAGCTGCAGCGCCTGGGGGCCGAGGCCGGGCACATGGGCGTCTGGTCGCTGGACCTGGCCACGCTCGAATGCGCCCTCTCGCCCATGATGGCCCGGCTTCTGGGGTACGCCGTGGGGCATGGCCACGTCACCGCCGAGCAGTGGCGCAGCAGCATTGCCGCCGAGGACCGGGCAGCTCACGAGGCGGCCATCGCGTCCGCCATTGGGGGCACGGGTGTCTTCGAGCGCGAGTTCCGCATCCGGCTGCCCGACGGCAGCGTCCGCTGGCTGTACTCCCGCGGCGAGGTCGTGTGCGACGCCGCGGGGCAGCCGCAGCGGCTGCTCGGCGCCTCGGTGGACGTCACCCGGCGCCACCAGGCCGAGGACGAGCTGCGCCAGGCCCAGGCCAGCTTGCGTGCACGCCATGCGCTGCTCGCCGCCGTGCTGGCCGCCACCGACAACCTCGTGTTCGTCAAGGACCGGGAAGGCCGCTATCTGCTGATGAACGAGGCTGGTGCCCGGCTGCACGGCCGGCCCGCAGCCGAGTTCATCGGCCGCACCGACGCCGAGCTGCACGACCCCGGCTTCGCCGCCGCGGTGCGCCACAACGACCTGCGCGTGCTCCATACCGGGCAGATGCAGCGCGTGGAGGAAAGCGGCCAGTTCGCGGGCCGGCAGCGCACCTACATCACCACCAAGGCACCGTTGCGCGACGAGGACGGGCACATCGTGGGCGTGGTCGGCATGGCGGTGGACATCACCGAGCACAAGGCGGCCGCAGCCGGCCTGGCCGAGCTCAACGCCACGCTGGAGCAGCGGGTGCAGGAACGCACCGCGGAGCTGGCCGCGGCACGTGATGCGGCCGAGGCCGCCAGCCGGGCCAAGAGCGCATTCCTGGCCAACATGAGCCACGAGATCCGCACGCCGATGAACGCCATCCTGGGCCTGGCCCATCTGCTCGGGCAGGCAGACGACGTCACTCCGCATCAGGTCCAGCAGCTGGGCAAGATCGAGGCTGCGGCACAGCACCTGCTTTCCATCCTCAACGACATCCTGGACCTCTCCAAGATTGAGGCCGGCAAGCTGGAACTGGAGGAGCGCGACTTCGGGCTGCGCTCGCTCTTGCAGCAGGTGGGCTCGATCGTGGGCGACAGTGCCGCGGCCAAGGGCCTGGCTGTGAACATCGACGCGGGCAGCGTGCCTGACGCGCTTCGCGGCGACGAGACCCGGGTACGCCAGGCCCTGCTGAACTACGCCAGCAACGCCGTGAAGTTCACTGCAGCGGGTCACATCGCGCTGCGCGCGCGAGGGCTGCAGGAGCGGCGCCAGCGGCTGCTGGTGCGCTTCGAGGTCGAGGACAGCGGCGTCGGCGTTGACCCACAGCAGCTGTCGCGGCTGTTCCAGCCGTTTGAGCAGGCCGACGCCTCCACCACACGCGAGCACGGTGGCACGGGGCTGGGCCTGACCATCACGCGCCGCCTGGCAGAGCTGATGGGCGGTAGCGCCGGTGTACAGGCCCGCCCCGGCGGCGGCAGCCTGTTCTGGTTCACGGCCTGGCTGGCCCGGGGGGCCGCGCCAGCCGTCGCTGCTGCGGCGCCGACAACGGCCGCCGACGCTACGCTGCGCCAGCGCCACGCTGGCGCGCGAGTGCTGGTGGCCGAGGACCACATCATCAACCGCGAGGTGGCGCTGGCGCTGCTGCGCAGCGTAGGGCTGCAGGTGGACTTTGCCGAGGATGGCCGCAGCGCTGTCGAGAAGGCACAGCAAACGGCCTACGACCTGGTGCTGATGGACATGCAGATGCCGGTGATGGATGGGCTGGAGGCCACGCGGGCACTGCGCGCGCTTCCGGGGCTGCAGACGCTGCCCATCCTGGCCATGACTGCCAACGCCTTCGACGAGGACCGCGCGGCGTGCCTTGCCGCGGGCATGAACGACTTCGTCGGCAAGCCGGTGGAACCCATGGCGTTGTACGTAACATTGCTGAAGTGGCTTGACCACACGGCAGGCACACCGGCCGCCTCTACAAGACCGCCTTCCACATCGACGTAGGGTATCGGTGCAATTTGATGGGTTCCCATCAGGCGTACGCAAAGTGAACCAACCGCGCAGCAACACCACAGTGCAGCAGCGGCAGCCAAACTGTTGTGCAAGGCATAAAGATTGAAGTTTGAAGGATTGAAATCTGGCTTAACAAGAGAATGGCAGCTTCGCCTGGGTGTCAGCCGGCATAGCTTCCAAGACACCGCGTGTCGCTTCTTACGTGATCGCCGTAGTAGCCGCACCTGCCAAACGGAACGATGATTGCTGCACTGCAACATGCCCGTCAGGTTGGCGCCCACAAGGCGCTTGGCTGGCGTACCCGCTTCTCAGGGCACAACCCACGATCAAGGCCAAAGCCATGCACATCGACACGTCAGCAGTTCTCTTCAGAAGCGGTCCCCCGCCGGAATACGAGATAGCCATGGCCGACCTTGAGCGTCGAGCGGCCTTGGGCGAGTTGACGCTGGGGCAGGCTAGGCAGGAAATCTTCGAGCTGCGCGAGCGGCTCGCACTTGACGCCGGTTTCTTGATGCAGTGGGCGATGCGCTCCCATATCTGAAGTCGTTCAGCCCCAACCCAAGTTGCATCTGCAGCAAGCATGGGCACGGCCAGATGCGCAGCGTCGGCATCCCAGTCAAGTCTGGCTGAACCGGCCACAAGAAGGCCGCTAGGGCCGGCGCCCTGGAACCGTATCAAACCCGATGGGGAAGTTTGGCCTCATCCCGGCACATCATCTGAATCCTGCAGTCGCGTTCTGGTGCGGCATTGGCCTGCTTCTACGGCCTTGCGCTCGGCCACTGCTGCAGTAGCGCGTGGCTTCCGCCATCTGCCAAGTGCTTCGTTTCCTTGGCCAATCTCTACCCAACCGCGGTCCGGAGTCGCCATCGCCTTGGCAGCTAAGGGGCAAATAGACCCAATAAATAATTCATATTTACTTAACATTCATAATATTGCTGCACTGCAGCATGCCGGCTTTTGAGGGCCCACGAGGTCGTTGGCCGGATGCCTGTTCCACAGGGCATGACCCCCGACCAAGGCAAGCATCATGAGCACTGTTCCGTTTTCAGCGCCCTCTCCGCAGAGCCCGCCTCCCGAATACGAGGCCGCCATGGACGACATCGAAGCGCGCGCTGCCCGAGGGCAGCTGACGGGGATGCAGGCCAGACAAGAAATCCTTGCGCTGCGCGAGCGGTTTGGCGCTGACGCCGGGGTCGTGATGCAGTGGGCGATGCAGCCCCGGGGCGTTGCCTTGCGCGAATTGCTGGCCAAGACCCTACAGGCCTCGGGCATCGCACCCCGCGTCGCCGACACCTTCGCCCCGCTGCTGAGCCACGCATGTGCACGCTTTGACATCTGCACGCCGGCACGTGTGGCCGCGTTTGTGGCGCAGTGCGCCTTCGAAAGCCGCGGCTTTGTCACGCTGGAAGAGGGCATGCTCTACCGCACGCCCGAGCACATCTGTGCGACCTGGCCTGAGCGCGTGCCGGATCCGGCCCATGCTGAACGGATGGTGGGTGCGCCACAGGTACTGGCCGATACGGTTTACAACGGTTGCTGGGGTAATGGCGACGCTGCCAGTGGTGACGGATGGCGCTACCGCGGCCGAGGATTGATCCGGCTGTTGGGGCGCGAAACCTACCGCGACGCGGGCGCTGCGCTTGGGCAGCCCTACGAGCAGCAGCCGGACCTAGTGGCTCGGACTCCAGATGCCTGCCTGACAGCGGCCTATTTGTGGCACGCCCGCGGCCTCAATGAGTTGGCCGACCGCCTGGAGATCGATGCCATTGCTCGCCATACCCACGATCCACGGTCGAACGCCTTGCCTGAGCGCCGGGCGCTGTACCGCGGCGCGCTGGCCGCGTTGGAGCAAAGTCCCGGCCAAGCGCGCCACCTCTGAGCCGGATCAGGACAGCCGCCTCGGTGTGACTGCGAGCAGCGGGTGTTGAAATCCAGTAATGCGGGGAGTGGAAAAAGCGTGGGGAGTGCCTCTAAAAAGGTTGTGATTGCAACTGAATTTCCGGCGAGCGAAATCGTGGAAACCGATGGGTAAAGTGCTCCACCAAGCGCCCGTCCAGCATCTCGACCCGGGCAAGCAGCACGTAATGGGCACCGCTCATCGACCAGCGCATCTGCTGGCGCTTCGACGACCGGCGGTTGATCAGATGGTTCATGACCGACTCTGCCGCCGCGGTGGAAATCCGGCGGCCGGCCCGACGCTCCCTGTGGTAATTCGGCAGCGTCGTACGGTTGTTGACCAGGAACTCCAGCAGCCTGGTAGCGGCGCCGTAGGAGGTCACTGCACACGATGCATAGAACGGCGGCAGACGTGGATGCTCCTCCAGTAGTGACGCGGCCAGCATCCGAGCAAGCTCGATGGACTTCGAGGCATGGCCGTGCCAGAGGGCGTCACGAATTTTGCGCCACAGGCGCTCGCACTGCTTCATGAACACTGGGCGCCTGCCCAGAGGCCAAGTCCTGGCGGTCACGCTGGACCAAATGGCATGCATCTTCATCGCCATGCGTTTCAAACACGTGCGTACCGCGGTACAGGGGCTGCGGATCAAGCCTGGAATGCCTTTGAGGCGCTGGCTGAGCGCGCGGGAGGAGAAAGCCAAGGGGTTTCTGGCTCGGGTGCCTGCAACGCCTTGAAGCGTTGCGTCGCGACACTGGTTGGACCGGATGTCGCAACCCGCTGGGTAGCCTCATCAACTACCTGCAGAGCTACGCTGACTGGCCCATTGACTACGGAACGCGGTATCGACAGCGCCGGCCTATCTCCACCGGTGACACGGAGTCGGCAATGGAGTATGTCGTTGACCAACGCATGAAGACCATGGGTCACATGCGCTGGAGCCGGCTGGGCGCCAATGCGCTGCTGCAGGTTTACTGCGCGGTGCTCAACGGTGCCGACATGCTTGATTTTGTGCGGTGGTACCCGCGTCACCGCACATCGGGCTTTCCGGCCGGATCGCCATCCGCATAGGGCTCTTGCCCTCCGTTTCTGGCCGCTCCAGGGTTGATGCCGCACAAGGCGCGCGGCATGAATTTGTGGCCCAGTTGCAGGTAGAAAGACGGTGGAGCTTGGGCTCGGTAGGCTTGGCCGCCGTCAGCGAAAAGGGTGCATCAAGATGCCTGCAACAGGCGCAAGCCGGTCTCTGAAAGCTAGGGAGCTTCGGCGTTTCGCCCGCTGGCTGGTCGCCGTCAACCTGATCGTTGGCGCCATGCTGGGCCTGACGGTTTTCCACTCGCTGCGCACCAGCCGCCAGATCCACGAGGCCCGCGCCAGGACCGCCACCGAGAACCTGGTCGAAGGGCTCAAGGCCGGCATCTGGGCCAAGCTGAACCGCGTGGACGGTGCCCTGCTGAGCACGGGGTTCAGGCTCAAACACATTGGCAGTCGAGGGCCGCTGGACCTTGCATTCGTCAAGCAGGTGCTAGCGGAGCAGAAGTCGCTGGTGCCCGAAATTGAGAGCCTGTGGATCACCGACGCGCTGGGCAATGTGCAGCCCGGCGCCGGTGTGCCGCCATTCCAGACGGTCAATCTTGGCGACCGGGAGTATTTCCGCCGCGTGCGCGACGAGGCTGCCGATGCGCTGGTCGTCTCGGAGCCCACCCATGCCCGGATCAGCAAGAAATGGGTGCTGGTGCTGGCGCGGCGCCTGTCCAATCTTGACGGCAGCTTTGCCGGCATCGTCTATGCGAATGTGGCCGTGGAGGAATTCCATGACCTCTTCAAGTCGCTTTCGGTCGGCCGCCAGGGGGCGGTCACGCTGCGAACTGAATCTCTTCGCCTGGTCGCGCGCTACACGCCGGGAGACAACGGCGGCCCGCCGCCCGTGGGCAGCGCCAACGTGTCGCCCGAATTGGCTGCGTCGTTGAAAGTTTCTCCGGCACAGGGATTCTTCGTGTCGCGCACCAAGCTCGACAATATCGAACGCACCAATTCGTACCGGCGCGTCCATCCGTTTCCGCTCTACGTCCTGGCCGGGCTGGCCACTGCTGAATTCTTTTCGCAATGGCGCGCTGACGCCGCTGTGCAGGTTGCGCTGGCCTCGGTGCTGATGCTGGTGCTGCTCGGGGCGTCGTGCGGCGTTTACCGCTCGCGGGTGCGGCAATACCGGGCACAGCAGGAAGTGTCGCGGCTGGTGGACGAGCAGGGGCTGATGCTCAACAACGAGCTGATCGGCATTTTGCGGCTCAAGGCCGGGCAGATCATGTGGGCGAACAAGGCCATCGAGACGATGTTCGGCCACCCGCTTCAGGATCTCGTCGGCTACACGACCCGTGTGCTCTGTGGCGACGACGAGGCCTATGACCGTCTGGGCAAGGCGGCCTACACGCACCTCGCGTCAGGCTCGCCCTTCAGGGCCCAGCTCTTGCTGAGAAAAAAGAATGGCTCGCCGATATGGGTCGATGCCAGCGGCGCGCTGATGGCTGACCGTGCCGGCGAGTCGCTGTGGGTCATGCTGGACGTTACGCAGACCCGGCTGCAGCAACAGGAAATTGAGCGCGCCGCGCTATACGATTCATTGACCGGCCTCCCGAACCGCAGGCTGCTGCACGAGCGCCTTGAGTTGTGCCTGCACGGCCGTCGGCGCTCGGAACACCTTCTCGCTGTGGCTTTCATGGACCTCGATGGTTTCAAGCCCATCAACGATACCCATGGCCATGAAACCGGCGACGTGGTGTTGTGCACAGTGGCGCGGCGCATGCAAGCTGGCATGCGGGCCGGCGACACGATTGCTCGCATCGGCGGGGACGAATTCGTATTGATATTTGCGGACTTGAAGGGCCAGGAAGATTGCATGAGCACGCTGGAGCGGATATTGGCGGTGATTCGCGAGCCCATCCCGGTCTTGGGCAAAAGTCCTTGCGCGGTGTCGGCGAGCATCGGCGTCGCCTTCCTGGACGAGGAGCATGCGACGGCTTGCACGCTGCTGGCCACCGCCGACGTGGCCATGTACCGCGCCAAGAAGGCTGGCGGCAACCAAGTTTGCTGCGGCGAGGCTGAGGCTTGTGTGGTCTGAAGGGGAGCGGCCATTTTCGGAGGCAAAAAGATTTTCGATGTGGTTACTGCCAGCACAAAGATGTCCAGCGAACCAGCTCCCGGTTGCTGGAGGCTACTGTGCGCATCGCTATCCTGGCAGTGATCTCTGACGTCGAACGTCAGGAGCCACGAACCGAGCTCGGTGAGGCAACATGGGGAGTCAGTTTCTGGGCTCTTCCTCATTCTCTGTGATGGGGGTTAGTTCGGGTGCAGGACGCGGATTCGCATCAGGTCAAGTTTGGCTCTCCCGTACATCTGCCGCTTGAGGTACTTCAGCCGGTTGATCTGCCCCTCAACCTGCCCGCTGCTCCATGGAGAACTGAAGGCAGCTCGCACGGCCGACAGATCCGCCTCAAGCCCGGCCGCGAAGCGCTGCAAGTCTGGCATCGGGCAAGTGCGCGCTTGGGCCAGCCAACGATCGAATCCGTCGAGGTCACGACTGCGTGCGACGCCGAACAGCCGAAGCGCCAGTTCACGGGCAGCGGCGACGGTCGGCTCGATGCGGCAGAGAGTTTCGACGAAGCGTTCCCGGTCGCTGCGCTCGGTCTGCGTGAGCTGGCCCTCCTGCCAGCCCAGCAGCCAGGCGCAGGCCCGCCGTGCTGAGGGCGCAGAGAGCGTGCGTCCCGCGGCCGTTGTCGGTTGCGGCCTGCTGCCCTCAGGCGCAGCGGTGCGTAGCTGCGCAAAGGCATCGCGCACGATGCTGCGTCCGCCGGTGAAGCCGCGAGCACGCAGCTCGTGCCAGACCTGCATGGCGTTGCGGCAGCCTTCGGCAGCGCGTGTGGCCATGTACTGCTGATGGACGTCGAGCAGGCTGGGAGCGCGAGCACGCTGCGCCCGCTCGGGGAACGCATCGGCGTGCACGAAGCCCCGCACGGTGCGACGGTCGAGGTTCATGGCCAGACCGATGGCCCTGATCGACTCGCCGGTCTTGTGGCGGCGCACCGCCTCTTCGTAGCGGGCCAGCCGACATTCCCGGCGTGCGTTGCTCTGGCGCTGCCAAGCCTTGAGGAGTGGTTCGGTCGGCATGACGTCGGCAGGCTTGGTGGACTCCGCGGCCGCAATGGCCTCAAGCTGCAGTGTCTCGCTCGCTTGGCCGGCGGCTTCCTTCAACTTGCCCGGACAGCGCAGCAGCAACCGCTCGAAGGCATCGCGCAGGTTCGCCAGCAAGTGCCAGCGGTCCGCCACCTGCTGGGCGCCGGGGGCGGCGGTGCGTGCTGCATCGGCGTAAGCGCCGCCTCGGTCACGGGCGATGACCTCAACGGCAGGCTGCTCCTTCAGCCAGGCGACGACGGTGGCTGCGTCGCGTCCGGCCAGCAGTTCAATCGGACGCTGCTTCTCCAAGTCAACGACGATCGTGCCGTAGCGGTGACCGCGAGCAATCGCCCAGTCGTCGATGCCGATGACCACAGGTACTGTCGTGGGTGGTGGACAGCCGGCGCGGCGCAAATCGCGCAGCACCGTCGGCCCACTGACACGCATACCCAAGCGTTCCGCCAGCCGGGCGGCCGCCTCGCCGCCGAGGGCGTAGCCCAGCGAGCGCACTGCCTCGACCAGCCTCAGCGTGCGTCGTTGGCCGGCAGCCACCAGTGTCTCGACCCGCTCGGAGAAGGTTCGCCGCGGGCAGCCGGGGTTGACACACTTGAAGCGCCGCACCTCGACGGCGAGTGTCACGGCTTGGCCGAAGGATGGGCAGTCGGCGACCCATCGCCGGTAGCGGCCGTGCAGACGAGAACTGCTGCAGGTGCAGCGGGGACAGGCCGCCGACTCAACGAGGCTGCCGGCGTCCACCACCAGGCGGCTACCCCTGTCGTCCCAGGAGCTGACGTGCTTGCCGACGGCCTCCAGCAGCGAGGACAGCCCGGGGATGACGACCATGGTGTACTTGCGTTCTCGAGCTCAAAGGGCTCGATCATGTGGGCCGCCCGACCCCCGTCACAGAGATTGAGGAAGAGCCAGATTTAAGTCGGCGCCGACACGGCAACTGTCACAACGGCGGCCGCATCTGGTGCAAGACGGCTGAGGCCGTGCTCGTGCACGACTGGCCGCAGGGCTCCATCGGGCAGGCCATTCCATACGGCATCTACGACACCGTGGCCAATCGCGGCTTTGTGTGCGTGGGCGACTGCTTCGACACGCCGCGCTTTGCCGTGGAGGCCATTGCCGAGTGGTGGCGCGACGAGGGCTGTGCTGCTTACGGCAAGGCCCGTCGGCTTCTCATCCTGGCCGATGCGGGTGGCGCCAACAGTTGCCGCTCCCGCGTGTGGAAGGCGCAGTTGCAAGAGCAACTCTGCGATGCCTGCGGCCTGGCGGTGACGGTGTGCCACTACCCCACGGGCTGCTCGAAGTGGAATCCCATCGAGCACCGGCTCTTTGCACCCATCAGCCTGAACTGGGCAGGAGTGCCGCTGCGCTCGTTCGAGACAGTGGCGCGCCACGCACGTCCGGCACGCGCTTGGCCGGTACCCGGCGCCATATCGCCGACATGTTGCACAGGGGCCCGTGCCAAAACAGTGCGCTTCCAAAGAACCTACTGGCCTGTCAAGCACGATTGCTGCATCTGGCCGCGGGCTGATACTACACGCGGTATCGAGCCGTGTTTACTCAAAACGTGGCCAGCCATGGGAAGTCATGCAGTACAGCCATCCTGGCATCGCTGCATACCGGCGCTGCGAACCGCGACGCAAGTCTCTGCACCAGGAGGCGGCAAGCACAGGCGTGGCATCGCAGGCGTTCTTGTACCGGCTCGGTCATGCTGTCGCCGCCTCGGCCATCGGCGACGCTCTCACCGCGTGGTGCACGGGTACCGGATGCGCCGCGATGAACTGCCCGAAATTGGAGGGCCGGCATGAAACACTACCCGCTGGAAATCTTCTGGAGCGACGAGGACCAGGGCTTCGTGGCCGAGGCGCCGGATCTTCCGGGCTGCAGCGCTTGCGCCCCTACGGAGGTCGAGGCAGCGCACGCCGCACAGCAAGCCATCCAGGCTTGGATCGAGGCGGCTCAGGCAGCAGGCCGCGCCGTGCCGGTGCCGCGCGAGGTGCTGCCGCTGCGAAGGTACAGCGGCAAGTTCCTGGTGCGCGTGCCGCGCAGCCTGCACGCGCGACTGGCACGGCAGGCCGCCGCGCAAGGCGTCAGCCTCAACCAGTACGTGGCCGGGGTGCTGGCTCGTGGGTGAGCCGCTCGTGCATTCCTGAGCGCTGCGTCGGCGCTGCTGGAGGCCACCCCGCCAGTGGCATGCCCGCGCAAGACCATCGCGCAAGGCGGTTCCTGTTGCGCAAGGCCGTGCCGGGCTGACCACCATGTCCGAGCCCCTCGTTCCCAGCGCCGGTGGCAACCGCCGGGCACTAGCCCCGGCCGGGCTCCCCGGGATACGCTTGCTGCTGACGTCGCTGATCCTGGCATACCTGCTGCCTTGCGTGCTGGGCGCGGCGTTGCTGCTCGTGCACGAGTACCGTGGCAGTCGCTCCGACCTGGAGCGCGACACGCAGCAGACGGCCCGCGCCCTCGTCCAGGCCGTGGACAACCAGTTGCTGCGGGTGCAGTCGATAGGGCAGGTGCTGGCAACGTCGGCCGTGCTGGCCAGTGGCGATCTGGCCGCCTTCCACCAGCGCGCCCGTGAGGCAGTAGCCGCTACAGGCTTGGCCACGAACGTCGCGCTGATCACGGGCGACATGCGCCAAGTGCTCAACACCGCGGCCGACTACGGCCCGGCGCTGCCTGCGCCTCCCGACCCGGACAGCACGCGGCGTGTCTTTGCTCGCGGCCAGCCTGTGTTCTCCGACCTGCACACGAGCGAAGTGCTCAAGCACCCGATGGTGGGCGTCGAAATACCTGTGGTGCGGGGCGGCAGGATGGCGTACGCGCTGCGCGTGGGGATGCTGGCGCAGCAACTTGACGCCGTGCTCAGGACGCAAGCGCTGCCACCGGACTGGGTGGCCGGCGTCTTTGACAGCACCGGCACGATCCTGGCGCGCACGCATGCGGCCGAGCAATTTGTCGGGCACCAGGCCGGTGCGCAGTTGCTGCAGGCCATGAACACCGCTCGGGCCGGGACCGTCGAGGTCATCACCAAGGAGGGCATCCCGGTGACCTCCTCCTTCAGCTGCTCGCCGGTCACGAAGTGGTGCGTGGCCATTGGCATTCCACGCCAATCGCTGCTGGGGGGCCTGACCCGCACGTTGTCCATGCTGGCCGCAGGCGCGACCCTGCTGCTGGTGCTGGGCGCGGTGCTGGCCCGGCGCGTAGGCCACCGCATCTCGCGCTCGGTCGAGACGCTCACCGCTGCGGCTGCCGCGCTGGGGCGCGGCGATGCCGTTGCGGTGCCCGATGTGAGTGTGCGCGAGGCTGCTGAGGTGGCCGCTGCGCTCGCGCAAGCAACAGAGCTGCTGCAAGAGCGCGCGGCGCTCGTTCGACGCCGAGACGCGCAGCTGGCTGACGCGCAGCTCCTGGCACGCCTGGGAACATGGTCCTGGGATGCCGCCACGCAGGAGTTCCGGGCTTCAGAATCGCTGTGCCGCCTGCTGGGCCACGACGATGGACTTTCCGAGTGGCAGATGGAAACGGCGTTTCCTGCCGCGTCCTGGCAGCAGCTGCTGGCGGCGGTGCGGCAGGCTGCGAGCACCGGTACCGGGCTCGACATGGAGCTGTCGGCACAGCACGCAAGCGGCCCGCTCCTGTGGCTGCATGCCAAGAGCAGCGTCGTCAGCGACACAGCCGGGCAGACGCTGGCCCTGCACGGGACGATGCAGGACATCTCCGAGCGCAAGGCTGCCGAGCAGGCGCTGCTGCGCGCGCATCAGCGGCTGAGCGTGGCGCAGCGGGCAGCCCGCGCCGGCCTGTGGGAGTGGGATCTCGCCAGCGGGGAGCTGGGCTGGTCCGACGAGCTGTTCCTGCTCTTTGGCCTGGACCCGCGCAGCGACCGCGCCAGCATCGACGCCTGGCAAGCTGTGGTGCATGCCGATGACCGCAAGCAGGCATTGGATGCCTTGGCGGCAGCGGTACAGCAGCGCCGTGCGCTCAAGTTGTCCTACCGCATCGTGCCGAGTGCGGGCGACGAGCGCTGGATCGACGTGTTTGGAGATGTGATTGCAGACAGCGCGGGCCAGGGCCTGCGCATGAGCGGCATGTGCATCGACGCTACCGACTGGCATAGGGCCGAGCGGGCGTTGGCTGACCTGAGCGCGACGCTGGACCTGGCGCCGGTCATCGTGCGCGACTTCGACGGCACGATCCGCCACTGGTCCCAAGGCTGCGAGCAGCTCTACGGCTGGCGCGCCGTGGAAGCGGTGGGACGCAACGTGCACGAGCTGCTGCGCACCGTCTTCCCGCTGCCGCGCACGCAACTCGACGCCACGCTGCAGCGCGAAGGCAAGTGGACGGGCGAGCTGCACCACACCACGCGCGACGGCCGGGTGCTGGTAGTCGTGGCGCGCAAGGTGCTGCGCCGCGATGCGCAAGGGCGCGCCCTAGCCGTGGCCGAGGCCGTGGCCGACGTGACCGCGGCGCGCGAGGCGCAGGCCGAGCTGGCCCAGCTCAACGCCACGCTGGAGCAGCGCGTGCAGTTGCGCACGCAGGAGCTCGCGGCCATGCGCGACGCGGCTGAGGCCGCCACGCGGGCCAAGAGCGCCTTCCTGGCCAACATGAGCCACGAGATCCGCACGCCCATGAACGCCATTATCGGCTTCACGCACCTGCTCATGCGCGATGCCACGGGTGGACAGCAGTTGCAGCGGCTGCAGACGGTGGAGCAGGCCGCGCAGCACCTGCTGCAGATCCTCAACGACATCCTGGACCTCTCCAAGATCGAAGCTGGCAAGATGGTGCTGGAGGATGCCGAGTTCGAGCTCGACGCGATCCTCTCGCGCATCGTGGGCCTGGTGCGCGAGCCGGCGGCGGCCAAGGAGCTGGAGCTGGTGCTTGACACCGACGCCTTGCCGCAGCGGTTGCGCGGCGACCCGACGCGGCTGTCGCAAGCCCTGCTCAACCTGCTGTCCAACGCGGTGAAGTTCACTGCACGCGGCTGGGTGCGCGTGCGCGCCGAGCTGCTGCGAGACGATGCGGCGCAGGTGATGGCCCGCTTCGAGGTCAGCGACAGCGGCGAAGGCATCGCGCCCGAGCGGCTGGGTGCTCTTTTCACAGCCTTCGAGCAGGCCGATGCCTCCACCACGCGGCGCCATGGCGGCACCGGGCTGGGGCTGGCGCTCACGCGCCATATCGCGCAACTCATGGGTGGCGACGTCGGCGTGCAAAGCGCCCCTGGTCAAGGCAGCAGCTTCTGGTTCACGGCCTGCCTGGGGCGCGCAGCCGATGCGGCCCACGTCATCATGCCCATTCGACTCCAGGGGCTGCGCGCCCTGGTCGTGGACGACCTGTCCGCGGCGCGTTCCGCGCTGGTGGAGCAGCTCTGGGGACTGAGTCTGAAGGCGGTTGCCGCGGACAGTGGTCAAGCCGCCGTGCGCTTGGCGCAAGAGGCGCGCGCCAGCGGCGAGTCCTTCGACGTGTTGCTCATCGACTGGCGCATGCCGGCCATGGACGGCATTGCCACACTGGCGCAACTGCACAGGACGCTTGCAAGCCCGCCGCGCTGCAGCATCCTGGTCACGGCGCTGGACGAGGCGCACCTGCAGGAGCAGGCCCGGGTCGCTGGATTCCAGGCGGTGCTTCTCAAGCCCGTGACGGCGTCAGCGCTGCACGACACGCTGGTTCGCCTGTTGCAGTCCGCACCAGACCCCGCACAGACTCGGCCAGTGGCGGGCAGCCATACGCTGCAGGCGCTCAAAAGCCGGCACGCCGGCGCGCGGGTCCTGTTAGCCGAGGACAACGCCGTCAACCAGGAACTGGCCGTAACGCTGCTGCGTGCCGCGGATCTGGAAGTCGTCGTGGCCGAAGACGGGCAGCGGGCCGTTGAACTGGCCCTCGCGCAAGGGTTCGACGCCATCCTGATGGACATGCAAATGCCCCGGATGGATGGCCTCACCGCCACGGCCGCCATTCGCGCCAAGCGCGGGCCTGGCGTGCCGATCATCGCCATGACGGCCAACGCCTTTGCCGACGATCGCCAGGCCTGCTTGGCCGCCGGCATGAACGACTTCCTGACCAAGCCGGTGGTTCTCGAGACGCTCTACGCCACGCTGCAGCGATGGCTTGTGCAGCGCGAAGCGTCCGCCGGCAATGGCCCTTGAGCGTGCGTCGAGCGCGCAGCTCTCGCGTGGGGCTCGGAAGCGCCCTTGCGAGCCGTCGAGGTCCTGCGGCAGTGCGATGCGCTCTCACGGCTGCACGTCCGTGGGCGGCGCCGCCACCAGCGCGCGGGCGCGCTCGGTGAGCTCGGGATGCGCGGCGAAGAAGGCTTCCACCTGGCGCGCGCCGGTGGCGCCCAGCCCGGGCATGGCCGTCCACCAACGCCGGCGGCGAGGCACGCGCACCGTCAGCGCCGCTGAGCGTGTCGATGCCTGCGGCCTGCAGCGCGGCAGCAATGCGCGCAGGAAGCCACCGCTCCACCCGGTCGCCGATGAGCGGCTGCGGCGGGGGCAGGGTGCGCAGCGTCTCAATGGCCTGGGCCACGGCGCGGGCGTGGGCGGCGTCGCCGCGGTGCTCCACGGCGAAGGTCTGCTCCAAGTCTGCCCGGTGGCGCACGCGCGCCAGGTGCTGCAGCCGCCGGCGGATGCCCCCGAGCATGCCGCGCGCTGACGAGCCGTCCTCCAGCGCCTGGGGCAGGTACTGCTCGACCGCGGCGCGTGCCGGCAGGCCTTCGTGCCAAGCGCGCAGCGCTGCCAGCGCCGCGGCGTCGGGTAGCTCGTCCAGCCCGGCCGGGGTACCGGGCGATTTACGCGGTGCGGATTTGCTCACCCGAGGATGCTACTGTGATAAGAGAAGTTATCGCGATAGCAGCATTCTTCTGCAAACGCAGAACGCGCCGACTGATCACGGTGCAGTTGGCACGCCCTGAATTCCAACAAGGCCCCGGACCTACCACGCTATGCCCTCGCCGCCGTGCTATGCCGGCAAAGTTGCAGCCACGCCCATGCATTATTGGTTCAGGTCTTCCGCCGGTGACCGTGATGGTCCTTGAAGACCTCGGAAGGCCGTCTGCCCCTGTTCCTGGGGCCAGAAGCGGCACGGCATCTGCAATCGCCCAGCCTTGAGCAGTGGAGAAGGGCATGGAGCAGGACAAGACGCCGATGGAGCGCGCATGGCTGCACGTCATCAAGGCAGAGGCGCAGCTGACAGCACAGGTACTGCGCCTCAGCGAGCTTGTGTCCTTGCGCGAAGACCCGACTGAGGCCGAAGCGGTCCTTGCCGACATCGAGAACAAGCTGCGCCTCGTGCGCAAGACGCTGGCACTGGAACAGGCAGAGGCGCCCCGCCGCCGTCAGCCGTAGCAGCGGCAACAACGACATCAGAGACCTTGTCCGCGCTTCACGCAGCACCTGCCGCGTCAGGCTGCTGTTCCAAAACTTGCTGACGGCGGCTGCCTTGGCTGCGACTTTCGAATAAAACCCGCAAAGCCTTGTTCGCTGGCCTGGACTCGACAGCCGTCACATCGAGCCGCAGCAAGCTTGGCAAAGTCAGTGTCAAGGGCCAAGCGGCTGGCCCGGGTCCAAGCAGCGCTTGTCATGCCGCCGCGGGTCGAGCCAGCGTCCGCCGCGTGACTCGCAATCGGCACGTTCAGTCTGCTCGCTGCTGCGAGAAGCCAAAAGCACCCCCAGGGGGGGTAGCAGCAGTGCGGCCAGCACCATTGCCATCCAGGTGCGTGGCCTTCGTTGAACATTCATCATGCGAAGACGCCGGCGAGTTCATGGCTGCCGGTTCAGTTGGCACCGGGCAGCATCAGCGGCAGTGGCCGGCAGGCCCGCACCGGGCGGTGCTGCGCATCCAGCTCGATCCAGCCCAGCACCCCGGTGGGCTGACCGGTTTCCTCCAACTTGATCGTGAGAACCAGGCCCTTGCCCTCATCCAATTCATCCCCTTCCTCGGACCGGTAACGCTGCAGGGAAATCTCTGCCGTGACAAGCGCCGTATTTGCCCCGGCCAAGCTTCGAGCCTGCGCCAAGAGCGTGTCTTCGACTTCGTGCAGCGGTACCTCGGGGGAGCAGTCCAGGACGGCACGCTCGACGCCCTGCAGCAGATCTTCGTGACGCCAAGCGATCCAGCGCCGCTGGAAGCCAGCCAGCTGTAGCTGAGGCGCCATGTGACGCCCGGCCAGGCGCGCGTAGAGGTCCAGCAGCAAACGGCTGGGACGAGGAGACAAACCGTGAGTCATAAGCAGGCCGGGAAGAACCAGGAAGAAACATCGAGGGCTCGGCCGCAAGCGCAACCGTTCGCCCGAATAACTGTATGAATATACAGTATTTAGGCTTCCCCCCTCGGAACTGGCTCCTCAAACCGGAACGTCTTCTTCCGTAGGCCAACGCCCTGTTAGGTCTGCGAGCCTGACTGAAGCCCGGGTCTTTTGATGTCGATCCAACCGTCAGCTCGGAAAGAAACGGCCGGCACGCTGGGATCGCATTGCCAGGGGCAGCTGGTATTCGCTCATCGAGAACAGCTGCTCGCCTGATGCACACCATGGTTGATTTGGTTTAGTTAGTCTCTGCAGCGCCGGTACAATGCATGCACTCAGGAGATGCACCATGGCTGCTATCCCAGCTGTCGCAAAGTCTACCCAACGCTCAGCGCGTACCGGCCCGGTCAAGGCGGGCAAGCAGGCCCCGCTGGCAGACGTATCCATGTATCTACACCGGGGGTTCGCTCTGGCACCGGCCTTGGCGGAAGCGGCCGAGAAGCTGCAGCAAGCACGGCGGGAGATAGTGCAGCACAAGACCGCGGCCGCCCCGGTCGAGCCCGGTGTGGTCATGGATGTCCTGGCGCTGATGGAGAGCGCCAGCAGCCTGCTCAAGGCGCTGCCTCTGGACGGCGTGATGCCTGACTTGCGCAGCCGCAGCGGCGCGCGTAGCACCTACTACCGCCAGCGCAAGCAGATGCTGGACCGGTTCCGACAAGTGGTCGCCGATGTCGAGCAGGCGCAAAGCCGGCTCGAACCAGCCCGCGTGGAAGAGCAGTCGGCCGAGCAAACGACGGCCTTCATCGAGAAAATACGCTGCGAAGCCGAAGAAAGCCTGCGCCGGATGATTGGCAGCGGCGAACTTGTCAGGGGCGACGTGCTCGCCGAGCGGCTGGGCATAAGCATGCAGGCGGTGAGCAAGGCTCTTGCTGCCCGGCGCATGTTCTGCATCGAACACAAGGGGGTGCGCTACTTCCCTGCCTGGCTGGCGGACTCGCGCCATGATCGCAGGCAAATTGAGAAGGTGTCAAAAGCGCTGGGCGACATGCCTGGGAGTGCCAAGCTGGCGTTCTTCACCGTTCCCCGGGGCTCGTTGGCCGATCAGACGCCGCTGGAGGCGCTTGCCGCCGGCAAGTTGGCCTTGGTGCTCAACGCGGCGCAGGCCTTTGCC
Organism: Azohydromonas lata; assembly: GCF_034427735.1. Taxonomy (NCBI): domain Bacteria; kingdom Pseudomonadati; phylum Pseudomonadota; class Betaproteobacteria; order Burkholderiales; family Sphaerotilaceae; genus Azohydromonas; species Azohydromonas lata. Next base: position 8,473 of record NZ_JAXOJX010000004.1, on the reverse strand, counting down.
CAGACATGAGCGACAAGACCAAGAGCTTGCTGCCTGACATCTGCCCACGCCCGCCGAACGACTTTCACAAGCTCAACCTCAGGATCAAACAGGTTCTGCCCTCGAAACTCTACCGCAGCGGCCCCCGTGACAGCGGCGAGCCATTCTTTGGTCGGACCGCGGCCAACCGATTCGACGCCCCGGACAAGGCCTATGGCACCTGCTATCTGGGATTGGATTTGCACACAGCCCTTGCCGAGACGCTGCTGCACGACCTGCGGCCCGTCGGCGGCCGGTTCCTGGTGGCCGCAGCACAGTTTGCTTCGCGCTGGATCGTTCGCTTCGAGAATGTCGATGATCAAAAGCTCAAGCTGGCGGATCTGACCGGCGTCGGGCTGCTGCGCGCCGGCGGTCATGCTGCGCTGTCCGCCGTCGTGCCCTATGACGTGCCGCAGCAGTGGAGCCACCAGGTCCATATACACCCCGCAGGCTTCGACGGCAGCCATTACCTGTCGCGCAAGCTCAACGACCACCCGGCTGTCGTGCTCTTCGACAAGCCCTCCACCCAAGCCAAGCTGGGGCTGCCGATCTACACCGCCTTGCCCAGCGTGAAGGGCATCGACCGCATCTGCCAGGACCTGGGCATAGAGTTCTTTGTTTGAGGCAGGCCGAACTGCCGCAGTGTCATGCAGCAAAGTGCGTGCAGTGGCTCAATGCGTGGAATGCAAGCTCCTGCTCATGTTGTAGGCAATTCAGCTGATTCCAACCTACCGGCATCGCTGCAAGGCGATTCGGTTTCAGCAGCAGGCGCCCGGCTTAATCTCGCGAAAAACATTAAAAGATTGCCTGCTCAACTACATCTGAACCTAGTCTTGTGTTCAAAGGCAGCTTGGCTGGGCGTGTCGTACCGATCGAAGGCAACTGATGGGGATAGGAACGACGGCATGGCTGCCGCCACTGTGTGACTTGAAAGCGACCAACACTGCGTCAGCGGCAAGCACTTCCAAAACCATGCCGGTCTGGCCAACGTAGATTCCCTCGGCCGGTAGTGCCTTGGTTGTGGTCACCATGTCCTGCGGTCGCAGTGGCCCCAGAACTACCGTTTGGGAAAAGCGCTGCAGGCGTGGCGACTCAGGCGCCGATGGGTCGGGCACGACCCGCACATCCGTGGGGCTGCCATCGTGGAGCCGCGTACAGTCGTTCATGGCGATACTGCTTTCCGGCTCAAATGAGAGCCGATGAAGCCACAACGATAGTGCCGCGAGAGTGAGTCGCGTGTACGCCAGAACCCAGACAGCCCCAGGAACATCCCTGACCGGTTTGAAGACCGGTATGCGCTGAATTGAATCAGTACCGGCGTTCTTATCAAGTGGGACACCACGACATTGGCTCCCCGGCATCAGCCAAGAGACCCAGGACAATTCACCTAGAGCAGTTCAGGTGTCGTGTCTGCGGTACCTCAACACCCGAGGATTGAGACAGGCTGCCCCAGCCGGCATTGAGTGGCATCCGACTCTGCGCCACGGCAAGCCAGACGAGGTCGTCGAGCGCGGTTTGCGCCGTCGTGTCCAGGGTCTGCAGCTTTGGCATCGCCTGCAGCCGCGTCTGTTCCGGCTCACCGCCGTAGCCCGTGTATTGATTCGCCATGCATCGTTGTTCTTGAGCCGTTCATCGCGGGGCCTTGCTCCGGCAAAGTCCCCAACCCCTATCCCGCTGCCTTCGACGGCGCAGGCGCCCCACTTGATGACAGCGCGTGCGGCCGCGAACCAGTTTGACAACCGCGACACAAAGGCGTTTGTAAACAGTCGAAACTACTGATCGGTACAGGCAAGCTTCAACAGCAGTCAGGTTGAGAGATGGACATGCAGGCATGGCGCGAGGGATTGAGGGCTGGTCGGCGGCTGCACCCCTTGCAGGGCCCTTACGACAGCGGCACGCTGCAGGCGTGGAGCTGGCACTGGGGTTTCATCGAGGGAGCGGCCCAGCGCATGGGACGTCGCTACAGCGCCATGCCTGCCGAAGCGTTGGAGTGGCCGGCATTGCCGTCGCATGACCGATGCTGCAGCGCCGCGCAGTGGCCTTGATACCGGTCAGCAGCTGTTGTCCTCCGATGCACAGAACCACCCCTGGCGCCGCTCGCTAGACGGGTCCCAAAGCCATGCCCGATCTGCCCATGCTCTCAGCGCAGGAGGCGCATGCCCTCGTCGCCAGTATCGACACCGGCACGCTCACGGGACTGCGCGACCGTGCGATTGTCGGCCTGATGGGCAGCATTGAATGCAGTCCTGCGGCCGTCGTGAATCTGGTGCTTGGCGACGTGCTACAGCAGGACGAACTGCTGCAGGTGCGTTTGCCTGGGCTTGACGGCCAGCGCCAGCGCAACGTGCCGTGTCTGCCCGTGCCGCAAGCCTGGCTGCAGGCCTACCTCGACCGTGCCGGGCTGAGCGAGCCTGATGCACTGGTCTTTCGCAGGGGCGGGATGCGGGCCGACGTGCTGTCACGGCGCCTGCTGTCGCAGCGCGAGATCTTCAGCATGGTCAATGACCGGGCGGAGGCTGCCGGAGTCCGAGCCCGGTTGACATGGGGCGCATTCCGGACTGCGGGCTTGTCGATCTACCTGATCAACGCCACATGGACGGTTCAACCCTGAGGCTTGTGGCCACCGCCCAAGCGGCCTCGCCCAATCGGTTCGAGATGCGGCACGCGACAACTTACTTGGGCAACGGGCGCGGCTGCGGACCGGCGATCTCGGGCGTAGGCGTGTCATCGTAGGTGTAGCCCAGCCGCTTGGCCGCGCCCTCCACCCATCCCTTGCGCCAGACGACGGCCTCCAGCGTCAGCGCCTCGTACGGGCACGGCGCTGCCGGATCGGCAAACCCGGCGTCGAATCCAGTCAATCAAATATTTTGTTGCTCTATCAACCAATTCCGGTTGTCGCCGCCGCGTGCATCCAGACCAATGCCGACTGACGGGACACCCGCAACGGCCGCTCGACGTCACTTCTTGTTGTGCTGCGCAAGGTATTCGGTGGCATGGGAATAGCCTATGCGCTTGGAAGCGCCCTCGATCCGGCCCCGCTGCCAGATCCAGGCCTCGTGCGAGCCAGGTTCGTGCGGACAAGGCAATCCGTCGAGCGCCTCTCCAGCCTTGAACCCTTCCATCCATAGCTCTTCATCGCTCATGTCCCTCTCTCCGCATTGGTATGCGATGCCCGACGCCCAGGCACTGCGCACTAGCGTACCGGCCTCAAAGCGGAGCCGGTTGCCCAACGCATCAGCCGGGGATGGCTGTTACAACAGCGTTGCCGCTGGCACTGACCAGCTTGACCGCCTGAACGCACTCTCTGTGTCCTGGCAACGCACGCGCTTCGAATTGCGCGCGGCGCGCAACAAAGGGCAGCAGCCTCGATGGCTGGCCTCATGGCCGAGGTGCAGTAGACGGCGCGGCCGCCAGGGACGTCGACAGCTCGTCCTCCAGACGAGGAGGACGCCGCGCCGCGGCGAAACGATGCATGTTGCCGCAGGTCGAGCATACGGGGAGTGAATGCATGACTCGCGTCGCACGCCGCTGCGCTGCTTCACGCGCGCGGCTCGGGACTTTGTTCAGGCAGCCCCTGCAAAGGCAGCGTGACGCTGAAGGTGCTTCCCTGGCCCTGCGCGCTGACGAGTTCGATGCGCCCGGCCATCAGCGTCACCAGGCGCCTCACGATGGACAGGCCCAGCCCCGTGCCGCCGAAGCGACGCGTGGTGGAGTCGTCGGCTTGCGTGAAGGGATCGAAGATGGCGGCCTGCTTCTCCTGCGGGATGCCGATGCCCGTGTCGACGACCTCGAAACGCAAACCGGCGCGTGACGCGGTGTCACTTTCCGGCGAAGCGGCCGCGCTCACTCGCAGCGTGACGCTGCCGCTGGCCGTGAACTTCAGCGCGTTGCTCATCAGGTTCATCAGCACCTGCCGGATGCGCACGGCGTCGCCAAGGACGTACTGCGGTACGCCGGGGCCCGTGTCCAAGTGAAGTTGCAAGCCTTTCTGAGTTGCCTGCGCCTGCGCGAGCTGCATCATCTGCTGCAGCAGATGCTCCAGGTCCAGCGGCTGCAGCTCCAGCCGCATCTCGCCGGCCTCGATCTTGGACAGGTCCAGGATGTCGTTGAGAAGCCCCAGCAGCTGCTCGCCAGCGGCATGGATGCCCAGCACGAAGCGCTGCTGGCGCTCGTCCAGCACGGTGGTCTGCAGCAGCTGGGACAGCCCGATGACGGCGTTGAGCGGCGTGCGGATCTCGTGGCTCATGTTGGCCAGGAACGTGGTCTTGGCCGCGTTGGCGCTTTCCGCCTGCCGTGTGCGCTCGCGCAGCTGCTCCTCCAGCGCGCGACGCTCTGTCATGTCGGTGAGGATGGCCAGGAACCCTGAGGGTAGGCCGGTCTCGTCCCGCGTGAGGCTGATGCTGGCGAGGACTGGCACTCGGGAGCCGTCGGCGCGCACGTAGGTCCACTCGCTGCGCGGGTTGCCGTCGTGCTCGCGCGGGGCGGCCAGTGCATCGCGTGCCGCCTGTGCCAGCCAATCGGGTAAAGCGGCTGTGTGCTCGAGCACTTCGCGCGGGTACAGGTGCAGCCGCAACCGCATCTCCTCGTGATCGCGGAATTCCAGCTCTGAGCGCCCGAGCGCCTGTGCCGCCGGCAGGCGCAGCAGCACCTCGGCAGCCGGGTTGAATACCGTGATGCGGCCGGCCAGGTCGGTGGCAATGATGGCCGTGCCGGCGCTGTCCACGACCGCCTGCTCGCGCTGGCGCAGCGCCAGCAACTCGGCCGTGTGCTGGCGCAGCGCGTGTTCCAGCTGGACCCGCTCGGAGAGGTCTGTGATGACGGCCAGGAAGCCGACCGCCTCGTCGTGATCACCGCGCAGCACGCTCAGGCTCAGCAGCCCGGGGAAGCGGGTGCCGTCGGCGCGCAGGTACGTCCACTCGTTGCGCTGGGCGCCGGGCTGGGTCGCGCTGGCCGGGGTGTCCAGGCCCTGGCGCAGGGCGTGGGGCATCTGGCCCGCGTTGTCCTTGACCTCCTGCGGGAAGTAGAGGGCCTTGTAGTGCAGTTCGTCGGGGTCGCAGAACTCGGCCACCGAGCGCCCCAGCGCCTGCCTCTGCGACACGCGGAACATGGTGCACTCCGCCGGGTTGAAGGCTGTGACGCGGGCCTGCAGGTCCAGCGCGATGATGGCGCTGGCCGCGCTGGCAAGGATTGCGCGGTCGCGCGCGGTCACCTCCCGCAGGGCGGCCGCCTGCTGCTGCTGCTCCTGCAGCCGCTGCTGCAGTGCCTCGTTGAGCCGCTGCACTTGCTCGCGCGCGGCCTGGCTTTCCCGAATGTCGCGCAGCGTGGTGGCCGAGCCGATGATGCGGCCCTGCGCGCCACGCACGCCCACCACGGACAGCGACACGGCTATCGGCTGTTCCTGGCGGTCGAGCCGCACGGTCTCGATGGGTGCCACGTCCTCGCCGCGCTGGACCCGCGCCACGATCTCGGCGGCCTGCCCGCGCAGTTGGGCCGGCACGATCAAGTCCATCAGGGGCCGGCCCCGCACCTCGTCCAGCCGCCAGCCCAGCAGCCGCTCGGCGGCGGCGTTCCAGTCCAGGATGAAGTCTTGCGGCGTGTGGCGGATGATGGCGTCGTGCGCACTGGCCATCACGGCAGCCGCCTGCGCGCGCTCGTGCTCCAGTGCTTGGCGCCGTGCCGCCTGTTGTGCGCCCAGGTACACGACAAGCGCCAGCAAGGCGCCCAGGCCGGCCACCTCGGCAGCGACTTGGTACGGGCTGGAGAGGTTCAGCCCGGCGGCGAAGCCGGGTAGCGCCTGCAGCCGCACCTGCCATGTGCGGCCGAAGAGCTCGACGGCTGTCTGCTCCTGCGGCAGTGCCCGGTCCGACAGCCAGTCGCCGGAGACGAAGAGCCGCTGCGCCGCATTGTCACGGGGAGCATCCACCACTTCCAGCGCCAGACCATCGCGCTCGACGTCAATGGCCTGCAGCACCTCGTCCACGACCAGCGCCGCATGGACCCAGCCCTGCAGCTGCCCCGCGCGGCGCGCCTCCTCGGGCAGCGTACCCTCACGGTAAACAGGCAGCAGGAGCAGCACTGACTGCTGCGGCCTGGCGCGGACCTGCAGCAGCGTGATGGGGCCCGTGAGCCGCGGCTGGGCGCTGCGCTGGGCTGCCAGCGCGGCCTCGCGGCGTGCCGGCTCCGAGGCGCTGTCCATCCCCAGCGCCTGCGCATTGGCCTGCAGCGGCTCGATCATCTCGACGACGATGTGGTCGCCATCATGGGGTGCGAGCTCCAGGATGCGAAACCCAGGCGCGCCTTCGCGCCGCTGCCGCTCGATATAGGCCTGCTCCTGGGCGCGCGGCACCAGGCGGCTGAACCCCAGCCCGTACACGCCCGGGAGTTCGCGCCGCAGGTCCAGGGCCTGCACGTAGCGGCGGAACTGCTCGCGCGTGACGGCCACGTCGCCGTTGCCCGTGGCCATCAACTGGCCGCGCAACCCCAGCAGGATGCGCTCGTACTCCAGCAGGGTCTGGCCCAGGCGGTCCGCGGCATGCACCGTCTCATGGGCCAGCTTGACGGCGATGCGCTCGTCGTTGGCCCGGCTTTGCCAGAGGCCCGCCAGGACGGCTGCCAGCAGGCCGCCCGCCAGGGTCGCCAGCGGCCAGCGCAGCGGCGGCGCAGACGAAGGAGCGTCGAAATCCATCCGCACAGCCCTTCGGCCCTGCACGGCGCAGGGGGGTAAGAGCGTTGCAGGATGGCAGCTTTGGCGTCAACGGTCCAGACAGGGGCTGGCACAGGCAATGCCCCGCCCTAGAAGTTGCCCACCATGCCAGGTCTCTTGCATCAGCGGGTTGCAGCACCGCTTGAACCTGCCGTGCAGAAATTGCTGCCTTGACTCCACCCCCGGTCAGCCACCACCCGCCGTGTCGCCAAGTTGTTCTTGGGCTCTGCGGTCATCAACCGGCTATTCCCCAGCCAAAAGGTCTACCAACCCTGAAGATGCGTAGAGTCGAACGCGAGCGGATATGGCAGAAGGGTTCGATGCCGCGCGGTCCCTCGGCGCCCGCAGTCCTTATCCTGCGGCTTCCAAGCAAGCCCAGATCTGGAACGCGGCTGGGCGGAGGGCGTGATGCGGCGCTACGGCGCACCGCATCACAGCGAACCACCCGCTGTCGGGTGGCGCCGCTTGATAAAAATAGCCTTGGGACAGAACCGTTAGCCGGCAAGCCAACACGAGAAGGTGCCCGGTAGGGGCGGCACATCACTGTTTGATTGCCGCCCAACGGGCAGCCAGGAAGGGCTCGACAGCAAAGCGCTCGCGCACGGTGAAGACTTCCTGGCGGGCCTGAGCCAGCGTGAGCTCGCCGCGCAGGGCGCGCCGCTCAATATCGGCCATGGCGGCCTCGTAGCCCGGCGGAGGCCTGTGCGCAGTGGAGGGCAGGAGCGTGCTGGAGTTCATGGTGCTGGCATGGACGACGGTGGGCGCCCGAAGGCATGGACACAGCCACAGGCGGCACCTCTTGGGCACCCGAGCGGCGCTATGCTGCAATGCAGCAATCATCGTTCCTTGCCAGCCGGCTGACCATCGGGAAATTGCGTAAGGCATCATGGCGGGCCTCGTGTTCTGGCGGCCGAGCAGCCTCCCAGGCGCGTCTCGCCAAGTTGGCCGCAACTGCTGTTCCGACTCCCGGGCGTTCCTCCTGGGAACGCTTGTGCCGCCGTCACTGCCCGATACGACCATGCCCTTGTCGCTGCAGCCGCTAACTCCTGCCACCTTGCACCGCGCCAAAGCCGCGGAGGCCGAGCGGCGCAACGCCCTGGCCGCGGAGCGGCAGGCCCGTGATGCGGCCGAGGAAGCCAACCGCCAGAAGGATCTCTTCGTGGGCGTCGTCTCGCACGAGTTGCGCACGCCGCTGAGTGCGATCCTGGGCTGGACGCAGGTGCTGCAAAGGCAGCCTGGCCTCGATGCCGCCCGTCAGGGCATTCAGGCCATCGAGCGCAACGTGCGCACGCTGGCACGGCTGGTGGATGACCTGTTCGACGTCACGCGCATGGCCGCCAACCAGTTCGAGTTGCACATGTGCGAAGCCGACTTCGGCGACATCGTCGAAGCTGCGGTGCATACGGTGCAGCCGGCGGCGGCCGAGCGTGGCGTGACGCTGCAGTGAACACGGCCCTCCACGGCCACTCCCGTGTTCGGCGACGCGCTGCGTCTGCAGCAGGCCACCTGGAACCTGCTGTCCAACGCCATCAAGTTCTCCAACTAGGGCGGCCTGGTGCTGGCGTCCCTGGAGCTTGAGGAGGGCCGCGCGACACTGCGCGTCACCGACCACGGCCGGGGCATCGAGCCCGCCCTGCTGCCCAGGGTCTTCGAGCGCTTCTGGCTGGGCGACACGAGCAGTGGCCGCACGGGTGGACTGGGGTTGGGCCTGTCCATCGCCCAGCACATCGTGCAGCGCCACCACGGGGGAGC